>JBKPNF010000148.1:0-2749 GCA_046732455.1 Thermoproteota archaeon
TGATGATAAGACTACAAGCTCAAAAGATAACCACGAACCTGATGATAAGACTACAAGCTCAAAAGATAACCACGAACCTGATGATAAGACTACAAGCTCAAAAGATAACCACGAACCTTAACAAGAACTGATCCTGAAGGATAAAACTAGTGAGCAGTAATAACAACCAGCAGGTGAGTGCAGCATAAGCCAAAACGGAAGCTTAGTCAATAATGATAAGCAACAGCGCTAATTCGATAGCAGAGCATTGCTGAGGTCATATGGGTTCCACTCCCACCCCGTCCATTTTTATCAATCTAGTAAAATACGGCATTGAAATGAGCTTGTTCCAAGTGATTGTCGGACAAAACCTCTAGCAATGCCATTGAGGAGATGATAGCAAACTACAAGTCTGCAGTAATGAAGCATATTATTCAACCAATCAAAGATGAGGTTGCAGATTTGTATCTGCGATATGTACCATTCATATTAAACCTCAGGTCGCTCAATGCACGAACTGTATGACTAACACTACGTCTCTACCACCAGCGTGACCCTCTTGGCACTCTGCGTTCAGAATACATCCCTTCTCCTCCTCCCTTAGCACCACCAGTGTGAGTTAGGATGTGTTTCTTCAACTCCGCTTCGTTACCAAATATCGCACGACAGACGTTACATAGATAAAATGATGATGAAGATGACATAGGAGGATCGGTGGGACCCCTCATGTCTAATATGAGGTCCATGCTTTTATAAAGTTCACTGTTTTCCCAAATAGGTTCTCTTCACCAAAGCAGTACCATTAGCAAAATCACTTAGCAGCCTGGCTTAGACTCGGCTTATATGCCACAAGCAATAAAGCAATTTGATAGTGATGTGATAGTAAAACCACAACAGTCCATTTCACTACTGCTAGAGAATTACTGCATTCTTTTGATTTCATTTTAGGTAGTTGTCGGACAAAAAGCCAGTAAAAAGAGAATGTCTTGTCAGCAACATAAATTCAATGCTTAACAATAGCACTGTTCTTTTCAATAGCTTAGGTGCATGATGTGACTAACTAAACTATCTTATCCATGAGATCTAATTATATAGTAATATATTTGATCTAATAAGAAGATAATATTTCAGTTAGCTGACGTATCAGCTCTTCGGTTCTAATTGGCTTTTGTATATACCGTTCCTTATTTAGTCTTGGATACGAATCAAGTCTTCGATATTCCTCATAAAACAATTCGCTAGCAGTTAAGAAACAGATCTTAACATTGTTGTCTATTTCCCTTATCTTCTGATATAATTCAAAGCCGTTCATCTTAGGCATCCTAATATCAAGCAGCAATAGATCGTATTGTCCTATTTTAAAATTGGACAATGCCAAATTAGGATCGTCATATGACTCTACTACAAATCCATTATTTTCTAAAACCTTTTTTATTGTGTAAAGGACATCCTGCGCATCATCTACCAGGAGGATTCTCTTATTCTTATTATCGTTGTAATTGGTCGTTGACTAATCTCGCCTCCTCCCCGTCCTCCCTTGTCTGCTTATTCCTATCCACAATTGGCAGTGTGAAGTAAAATGTAGCTCCTTTGTTCTTTATGTCAGAATTATTATTGTTGTTATTATTATTCTCCGCCCACATCCTCCCGCCATGTGCTTCAATTATACTTCTTGCTATGAACAATCCCAGCCCTGTTCCCTGATATGATTTTGTAGCAAACTTTGTGAATAGCCTTGGCATCAATTCAGGATCTATACCAGTACCAGTATCCTTTAAAGATACAATAACCTCTCCTACTTCACCCTCTCCTTTGCCTATTATTTCTATAGTAGAAGTAACAGTTACAGTGCCATCCTTTGTGAATTTAAGGGCATTATTTAGCAGATTAGAAATGACTTGGCTCAGCCGCCGTCTATCTGCTTCTACCAAGGTAATGTTATCCTTTCCATCGTATATCACTTTTACATTATCATTTGTAATTTGTCCTCTATAGTCATCTACAACACTTAATATTACATCATTTAGATTGAACTTCTCTTTTCTTAGCTTTAGTGTATTGGATTCAATCCTTGTAGCATCCAGCACATCCTCTGTAAGTTGGTGTAATCTGTTTGCATTTCTGAGAATTATCTCTAACATTTCTAGCATTTCCTTTTGTTGTTCTTGTTTCTGTTCATGTTGCTGCCCTTTTACGTTAGAATACAGTAATTCAGAAAGATTAAGTATCGGTACTATTGGTGTTCTAAGTTCATGAGCTGCAATATTGATAAACTCTTTTTGCATCTTTTCATTGCTCTTTAAATCCTCG
Source organism: Thermoproteota archaeon (assembly GCA_046732455.1). GTDB lineage: Archaea > Thermoproteota > Nitrososphaeria > Nitrososphaerales > Nitrososphaeraceae > Nitrososphaera. The sequence continues at coordinate 2,290 of JBKPNF010000148.1, forward strand.
TATAGTTGAGTCTGTTTCCATAGACTTTCAAACATTGAAACATACGACAAAACACCTGCCTTGCTGTTAGAGTATGTTGATAATCCTATTGCTTCATGAAATATCTTCTTGCTGTCATCCTTTAGCTCCATAACCAAAGATACTTTGTTGTCCACGATGAGAATAGTTGCTTTTCCACTCTCTTCCTGGTCAACTAATCTCGTAGAGACACCGCTGCTATTGTCATGTATAAAGTTACGAATTAATTCATCGTTTGGCATTAATACCTTTACTTGACACTTTTTGGCAGTAGCTGCTTCTTGAAGCAGAAATAGTATACCGGCTTTGTCTTGCCGAATTACTGCATTAGTAGTAGGAAATACTATTTTTATTTCCTTTTCCGCAGATGCTATCAGCGACTGATATAGTTCTAATGCTTGTCGTGCATCATAAATTACTGCTATTCCTTGGGGTTCAATTC
>JBKPNF010000149.1:0-2635 GCA_046732455.1 Thermoproteota archaeon
CATTCGGAAGACCTCTTGAGAAAGTAAGTATGACAACCTATAACACATAAAACAACTAAGGAAATAGAGACAACACAAAAATACATAACGCAAAAACAAACAACCAAACAAACAAACAAGAAAATATCTTCCCCCTCTGAATATGATACACAAGAACTAATGATTCTTGAGGAAAAAAAATTCGTAGACTATTGTTGTTGTCTTTTGAACTCTCTAAAAAAGTATTTTTGGCGTAGTTGATGCTGCAGTGTTTGTATGAAGATCCACCAATTCCGACTCAGCCAGCAGGCATTCAAATTTGAAGTGTTCCTTTTGAGAAAAGGAGTTTAAAAGCCTCGGCGATCTGCACAGACAAGGATAAACAAGTCAACAAACAAGCATGGACACACATAAAGGGAGCTAGAGATTCGTGTATCAATACTGAGGCTACCCTGTTCGATAGTTTGTGGCCGTCAAGAATATGTATAACTAACTACAACTGCCTAACATTGTTGGGATTACTTTGTCCCGATTCATTGTGGATCTTCATCTAGTTAATTCATTTCTTTTGTATCAAATATTTTAGTATTTCCCAAAATTTTTGGGCAAGAACAAAACAATGAACAAATGCACATGGGATATTTATGAATGATGATACTGTTTGCAAATTTTATACTTATTTGGTAGAAAAATCAATGCAAACCTTAGAAACACTGATCTTATAAAGCATAATGACACCGCTTTGGTAGAAGCCATCGACTCAAAGGAAGAGAAGCGACGCAGAAGAAAAGCTACTTTGGGTTACATAATTGGACTTTTTGCAGTTGTCTTTCTGTGGCGGGCAATTTGGGATTGGTCTGAATTATACTTCTCGTCAACGGGTAGTTTCATAATAGGTCTAATTCTGGTAGGTATAGTTGCATTCCTGCAAAGAGACCACGTCAAGAACCTTTTCGGATAGATTTTTTTGCCTGATAGTACTCTGAGGTTTTCCAAGGCTACGTATTTGAAGAAAAATGATTAAGACATCGCAGAAGAGGAAGAGCTCAGAAGGAAGTCCTACTCAAAAACATTTAAAGCTTAGACAAATGAACCCACCAGAATTATGATCATTTCTAATAGCATGGGTCACACTTATGCTGGTTTTCTAACAGAATCAAAATCAAAACCATAGTGAACCTACACATTGTGCCTCATTGAATCTTGATATGAGGTTGTGTCTAAATCTTGAAGGTTTTTCTCTCAATTTCTCTTGGCCCACTACTACATTAGTCCTCTAGGACAGTGTAGAGTGCTGTCGGGGACCCTATTCGATTCAGTTAAGAAGTGATTATCTGGGCAGACTGCAGATTTAGACTATAATGATTTTATCCAAATTCCGACGGGCCCGCTAGGATATCACACCTAAAATAGGATTCTTGGGAATAAAGGAGTGAAATAAAGAAAAGATGCAAACGGAAGAAGAAGCGTCATCTCCGACCATGATGGATCCTTGGTCGTTATTCCTTTATGGGATGAAGGCTCCTATGAGTAGGGAAAAATATAGAGGAAGGATAGCCAAATTTTTGATTTCGTTGGCCTCACCGAAGGCACAATGGAAGAGCGCGACAAGACTTTCACAGAAAGGGGCAAAAAACAACCAGAGTGGGTATTTGTCAGCATCCTGCGCTTTGCACAAACTCAAAAAGAAAGGGTCTCAAATGGAGAGATAAGCCCTGGAACCCTCAGAAATTACATCAAAGCAATCAAGCTATTTTGTGAAATGAATGACATTGTAGTAGTATGGAAGAAAATCACTAGAGGTCTGCCAAAAGCAAGGAGGTTTGCAGATGACAGAGCACCTACGCTTGACGAGATCCGTAGAATAATAGAGTATCCAGATCGCAGAATCAAGCCTTTTGTTTATACAATGGCATCGTCAGGTATACGACTTGAAGTATGGAATTATTTGCACTGGAGCCATGATGGATTATTCAATGAATAGACTATGACTGAATCCTTTCTTTATTTATTATGTAGGAAATTAAAATATGCATCTCTTCTAACTTGACTATGCTTATTTCTCCTTCAAATACGGAATTTTGAATCCATGTCAGATACCGTTTGAGTATATGACGAACTGAATCAACCCTTTCTATACTAGCATCATATACTACAATGACATACACTATCTTTACTTAATCCTCAATCCTTTGTATTGTTTTTCTCCCAGTAAATGCTTCACCACTTTGAAACATTCAATTCTTATCAGACGTTGATAGCTTATATTGCGGTTCAATTTGGCATTGTATATGGTCGAATCTAGTTTCTTTTGATACTCCGATAGAAATGTTCTCCTTCCCTGTTCACTCAGATAGCAAAATTTAGCTCCTTTACAAAATTTTCTTCCTTTATGATCCGATTGTTTATCATATTGAAAATTACTCTATCTACTATAATGGGCTTGAAGACCTCACTTATATCCAAGGAAAGTGAGTATCTTCTTTCCCCTGGTTCGTGTAAATAGCTCACTAGGGTGTCAGCTGTGTATGATAAATCTCTGTTAGCACAGTGGCACTATTTTTCTTTCTAGGAATAGCATTATTGTTCGATGGCATTGCAAGAATAATACACGGATTTGGAGACAGAACGCAAAGAGGATGGGTACGAGGCTTTT
>JBKPNF010000150.1:0-3130 GCA_046732455.1 Thermoproteota archaeon
CTTCTTTGCAACATCTACCGGTACTCCAACATCAGATATTGCAAGGTTAGGGTCAGGCGAAATTACCGTTCTGCTGGAAAAGTCCACACGCTTGCCTGAAAGTGAGCCTCTGAATCTTCCTTCCTTGCCCTTCAACCTCTGCGTTAGAGTCTTAAGTGGCCTTCCAGACCTGTGGTGGGCCTGCGGAATACCAGAAACTTCGTTGTCAAAGTACGTTGTAACATGGTACTGCAGTAGGTCGACTAAGTCCTGCACGATGAGCGGAGGAGTTCCTGCTTCTTTGCTTTCCTTGAGGCGCTGGTTGACCCTGATGATGTCGACGAGTTTGTGAGTTAGATCGTCTTCTGATCTAATGCCTGTTTCTAGAATAATTGAGGGCCTGACAGTCACTGGTGGTACTGGCAGTACTTGCAATACAAACCACTCGGGTCTCGCTGTCTTGGGGTCATATCCAAGCAGTGTCAGGTCATCGTTAGGGATATGACTCAGCCTTTCGCGGATAGTAATTGGAAGCAATCTGTTTTCTCCAGCATCAGTCCGTTCAACAAATATTGTTGGCTTCGTAAATATCAAGTCATACTGCTCTTTGCCGCAGTGCGGACAAGCCTTGACCTTCTTGGCCCGCTCAATAATATCATCTTTGATGTTTTCAAGTGTAATTACTGCATATGCCGCCTTTGTGTCCCGAATCGATTTATAGTGGGCGAGCTCCTCTACATCAAGCTTGATCCTGTTGCATGATCGGCAGGTTATCAAGAGCAGCTTATGAATATCATCCACAAAAGCGATGTGGAGCACCGGCTCCGCTAACTCTATGTGTCCAAAATGGCCCGGACATTTTGCAGAAGTGTTTCCACAAGTGGCACATTTTTGGCCTGGCTCTAGTGTGCCTAGCCTGTTGTCCATCAGGCCCCCTTGCACCGGCATTCCATCTTCGTCATATGTTTCAGGTGCAGTGATTTCTGCTACGGAGAACTTGCGCACTTCAGTTGGTGACCATACACTAAACTTTATTCCACCTAGAGTTTTTGCAGATTCTTCCATCATTTCTATATCTACACCTTCTCCTTTACAAGGAGCCTCGGCGCGACATTGAGACTCATCATTTCCTGCAACAGCAGCTTGAATGCATATGCAATCACCACAGATGATATCTTGGCTTTTTCGCCGCATACGCGACAGATATATCGGCGCTGCTTGACGTCATAGTACGCTAGTAAGCCACAACGCTCACAGACATTTACTTCAGCCTTATCTGATTCTTCTAGCAGCCTGTCCTTGAGCATCATGGATGCGCCATATGCGATAAGACAGTCCCGCTCCATTTCACCAAACCTCAAGCCGCCGCCGCGCGCTCTGCCCTCAGTTGGCTGCTTTGTCAACATCTGAACCTGACCTCTGGCTCGGCTATGGATCTTGTCGGCAACCATGTGATGCAATTTTTGGTAATAAACGACGCCGATGTAGACATCTGCTGGAAATCTTCGTCCAGTCCTGCCGTCATACATCACTTCCTTACCAGTATACTTGAAGCCATAATGCTCCATTGAACCCTTGATGTCGTCAAGCTTTTCACCAAGGAAAGCCGAGCCGTCGACTATTTTGCCGCGGAGTGAAGCAGCTTTTCCTCCAAGCGACTCCATAAACTGGCCTACGGTCATCCTTGATGGAAATGCATGGGGGTTGATCATGATGTCTGGCACAGTGCCATCTTCAGTGTATGGCAGGTCTTCTTGGTTGACCAGCATGCCGACGACACCTTTCTGGCCATGACGTGAGGCAAATTTATCACCAATCTCAGGTATGCGCATGTCACGAACTCGAATTTTGTACATCTTGCCACCTTCAACAGATTGAGTCACAATGACTGTGTCGACTACGCCGTTTTCTGATGGCCTGACGCCGACTGACGTGTCTCGTCTGTATGGACCCTTGACCTCAAACTCCTTGTACTCCTCCATAAACCTTGGCGGCGATGTCCTACCGATTAAGATGTCTCCTCCGTTCACAACAGCCTCGTGCATTATTGCGCCGTCCTGCTCAAGCAGACGGTAGGCCTTCTCGCCCCTAAAGCCCCGAATGTTGGCATCTGGTGGCGGTACTTCAAAATTATCTTTCATCCCGCCGGGATACTGCTTTGCTTCTGCCTCATATATCCTATAAAAGAACGTCCTGCCGAGCCCTCTGTCAACTGATGCTTTGTTGAATACTACAGCGTCTTCGATGTTATAGCCTTCAAATGGGAGCACGGCGACGACACAATTCTGTCCTGTTGGGCGGTCTTCAAGGCCCAGTAGATTAATGGCCTTTGTGCTCACTACGGGGGTCTGAGGGTAGAGCATAAAGTGTTGTCTGACGTATGTGCTTGCATTCATCAATGGTGTTGAAAAGCCAAGGCTTTGCTTTGCCATCGCGCTTTCATAAGTATTTCTTGGTGACTGGTTGTGCTCGGGATATGGAATGATCGAAGCTCCCACACCCAAGATGGCAGATGGGAATATCTCCAGATGCGTGTGCAGCGGCTCTATTTTCCTAGGATCAATTGCAACATAACAGTTCTCCTCCTCGTTTGCGTCTACCAGCTCGATCATGCCCATATAGATGAGGTCATTCCAAGAAAGGAACTTTTTCGATATCTTTTCAATTACCTCGTATGTTACAAGCGGCCTGCCGTCTCTAATGACTACAAGTGATCTCAGCACCCTGCCAGCATTGCAGCTAATGTAAAGCCGCTTTGTGGCATGGGGGTTCTGCGAACTGTAAAGGTAGATGCCGACATGCGGGTGGATCTTGCCCGACCTCCTCATAGACCTAAGCGTGTCGGCAAGGTGTTCTCCCTTCTCAATGTAGCCTATAAGCCGGCCGTCAACGAACACCCTTGTGCCCGACCTCCTCATAGCAGGGTCGACGTCATCTACACCCTGTATTCCCAGCTCATACAGCTTTTCTGTAATTTCGGCGTTCTGGATGTTTACCGAAATTATCGCTGATAGCGCAAGATTCTTGACAAGGCCGCAGTTGGAGCCCTCGGGAGTCTCAGCGGGGCATATTCTGCCAAAGTGAGTTGCATGTAAGTCCCTTGCCTCAAAATTAGGCTGGCTCCTGCTAAGAGGTGACTGGATCCTTCGCA
>JBKPNF010000151.1:0-6638 GCA_046732455.1 Thermoproteota archaeon
CGGGGATGCCAAGCATCTCTATGCCTGTGCTACGTAGACGCTGTGCACAATGTTCTGACTGTGATGGTGAAATTGTACTTGCGTCAGCAACTACAAGATTGTGGTTGCCCGATTCTATGACTCCTTTTGTTCCAAAGAGGATATCCTTTAGTGCATCAAAATCTGTGACGACAGTTATTAGAAGGTCACAATCTTCAGCAAGCTCTATTGGGCTCAAAGCGACGGTAGCCTTATCTGAAAATTGCTCTGCCTTTGAGGGGGTCCGATTATATACTGAGACCAAGTATCCGCTGTTGATTAGCCTCTTGGTAATGCCGGAGCCCATTAGACCGAGCCCTGCGATACCTACTTTCATATAATTGAGGTGGTGTCCACAACGGCGATAATAAAAAACTATGTGTTGGTAAAGTAACCAACCCCCTCCCCTACCGGTGTCATGTGCTTTATAGATGTGTTCTTGGCATAGAAAAAGACATGGGAAGACTATGGCACAATGGGGGTGGAGCGGTGCTTGAAGAAAAGAAGAGCAGGTCTATAATTCATCCATTTGTAATCAAAAGCTATAATGGCCTTACGTTAAATCCCTACCAGGGTTGCAGCCACCGATGTGCATATTGCTACGCCACATACGAGTGGTCGCCTGAATTTTACGACAAGGTTTACGCCAAGAGCAATGCACCAGAGGTGCTCGAAAGGGAGCTTGCGGCATGGAATTCAGATACTATCACACCTGTCATGATGTCTTCTGCAACGGACCCATACCAGCCAGCAGAGTTGCGCTTTGAATTGACGAGAAGATGTGTGGAGGTTTTGCAGAAATACAATGTGCCTTACTATGTATTTACCAAGTCTGCATTGATTGAGCGTGACCTACATCTCCACAGGCAATATCGGTACAACTGCTTTGTAGTATGGTCTATAACCACATGCAACGAAAAGAAAAGAAGAATAATCGAGCCGGGTACAGCTCCAGCTGCCAAATTATTCAAAGTGATCAAAAAGTTTGCTGATGCGGGATTGTGCTGTGGGGTCAACATTGACCCAATCATACCTCTTGTTACGGACAGTGAACAAGAGCTAGATGACCTTGTCAGTAATTGCAGGGAGGCTGGTGTGCACCATGTTTTTGGCGCGCCGCTAAGGTTGCGAACAGATATTTGGGAGAGAATGAAGCTTGTTCTTCGACTTCTTGAATTCCAAGATGGCACGGAACGCTATAAGAAGGAGATATATGGATTTGAAGAACCGCTTGGCTCTAACTACGTTACAGCCAACAAGAGATATGTAAATAAAATCATCGGTAGACTGGAAAGCATGATCAAAAGCAACGGAATGATGTGCGATTTTCCAGACTATCTGGGCGCAAGGAGGATAGATAAATCCAGTCTTGGACAGACTACACTACAAAGCTTCCTATCCTAAACTAACTAAAGCCCTTATTCCTCGTGATGATCTCTTAATGCTTACTTTTGCATGTAGCGCACTAAAAATAGCCGCTCGCAGTCGCAGTCCTCATCAACTCTCACTTGTTTTCCGCACTTCGGGCAAACCGTAAGTCGTGCTGGATTTTCACCAGTCTCCATGAAGATTACAGACATACTTCTAACTATAGATATTTAGCTGCCCGCGTTAATAAGAATTTAGGATATTTTAGAGATTCTCTAATGATTATAATTCTACTTTCGATATTTAGAAGATTTTATCTAAGAATATCTAGGAAGGTATGAATTATTTGATATTTAGAACCATTAATAACATACCGCGTTTGCATGTCCGCCTGTGAAACAATATAGGAACCCAACTCCGACTGTCGATGTTATACTCGAGCGCGCTTCAAAAGTTCTAATGGTAAGGCGCAAGAATGATCCATTCAAAGACTATCTTAGCTTGCCAGGAGGCTTTGTAAACGAAGGAGAAACTGTCGAGGACGCAATGAAGCGCGAGGCAATGGAAGAGACATCCCTTGAGGTACACCCAATCGACATCCTAGGCGTCTATTCTGATCCAACGCGTGATCCAAGAAAGCACATCGTGACTATAGTTTTTATTGGGATAATCGTGGGAGGCAGGATTAGGGCTGGCGACGATGCGGCAAGCATAGATTGGATCAAACTGTCCAACTTCGAAGGGCGGCAGCAGCAGCAGATCGCATTTGACCATGCGCAAATACTGCATGATTACTATCACTGGAAGGCTTCAGGGGGAACTTTCTGGTCCACCAAGAGAAGAAATAATTAAAACCCCTTCTGTCCCAGAGATCATGGTCTTGCGCTTCGAGAAAGACATACGTCTGAGGATAGACCTGCTAGAAGGCCAGTCGCGCTTTATGGCTAATATGGTCACAAGGGCTATTTCAGAGCATAACGAAGTCGTATTTGCCGAGTACGCCAAGCGTCTTGCAGTCAATCGTGGCAGGATCGAAGAATTGCTTTGGGTTTTGGGTGAAAAGAATACGGCTGGCCATAGCATGCTTGACATGCAGGTTAGGAGCATGAATAACGACATCATCCTGACTGTCAGGGAGATAATTGAACAGTTAAGGAGGGGCGAACTTAGAATGGACGACCTCTCAGCGGATACACAGTCAATGGTGAGAAAAGGCGCACTGGAGATGAAAAACACCAAAAGGGGGTGAGCCTCTTCCAGTTGAAGGCCTTTCAAGGAATATGCGAAGGATAAGGATATACATTAGCGAAGGCGATAATAGCAGGCAAAAAAGTAGTCAGAAGGAAGAAGCGAGGCCTGATTTTAACTCATGATCCTTGCTCATGGATCCATATCATGCCATCTTTAATATAACTAGGCCAAAGATACGGCCCAAAGGTTGTAGACAGAGGATCGCCGAAAGGTACGATAGCTGGCGTTTATTAGATGGTATCAGAATATTACAGAGAGGATAGGGTTATCAAATGGTAATAAAGATACAGAGGAGTTCTGAATTCACAGATATTCTTCTAAGCAACCTCTTGCAAAAGCATAACGAAAGAACCAGAGAGGGGAATGTAGTGCATGTATCTGATATAATCCCTACCAGCTGTATACGCCGTCAGTATTACGGCAGAAAGTTTCCGGATATGGCTCCTTTAAATCATGAATCGGTACATCACTTTGTTCGCGGCGAAGCAAGCGAATTTATAATAACAGAACTTGCAGGCCTTGGAGTTTCACAGGCTGAATTGAATATGGATGGAATAATTGCACACCCCGACATTATGGGTAATAATTTGGTGGTGGAACTGAAGGATACTGTAAATGGCAAGCGTCTTGACTTTTCCGATGCTACTTTTAGATCGTATCTTCGCCAGCTATTGTACTATCTGACTATAACGGGTATAGAAAAGGGGATCATCTCTATAAGATACAACATCAAGGAATTGCGATGGTTAAGGCGAGACGCAGAAGGAAATGATTATTTTATCCGACCAGCAAACGCCAAGGATGTTGGCATCGAGAGTTGGCAGGTGATACTGCCAAAAGATGACATTGCACGAGAACTGCTGAAAAATGAAATGGTGAGGAGAAAGAATCTTTTTATCAGAGCCTTAGAACAAAATGACGCCTCTATATTACCAAGACTTCCACAATACGCACGCAACTACAAATGTAAATGGTGTGAATTTTACAATAAATGCATGAATGAAGATGGAGAAACAAAAGAGGCACAAGAAATGGCCGACGAAAAAGACCTGCTAGACATAGATGCTCTTGTCACTATAAACCAGGACGGTTGTTGAACAAGATATATTTTCTGTGGGCTTGTAACCTCAGACCGATAATTAGATAGTAGATAGAGTAGCATAACAAATTTTGTCTGATTATATATTTCCCCAAATAATGTAAAAATAACAGTGGGTGGGAAAAAATGATCGCACTCATTCAGGGGAGTAGTTATGCAACAGTCCCTATCGATGCATCTAGAAATTTATCAAATTATAGATGATTACTTGCCCTATTTTTGTTAACATCAGGAACAGGATCAAAAAATAAAAAAGGGCATCTCAATCATAAATTTAGAGTTGTTAGCACACTCGCTAAATTAATTCAGATAATGCCTTTACAACCTTATCTGCAACATCTTCCCAACTCTGCAGGTTGTCACTTCTATACTGCTGTTTTTCTTGTGTTAATTTCAAGACAGATACTGTTGCTGCAATGCTTTTGCCCTCTGGCGACACAGGAGAAGATGATGATGACGAAGGTAATAATGAGGGTTCTGTTGCTATCATTCTGTTTCTTATATCATACAAGTCGAGGGCCTTTATTGCCTCGCTTGCGAACAATTTGTAATTTCCCCTCTCTACTAATCTGATCGACCCTTGCTTTGCCATCTTACTTTCTAAATAGAGTTCCTCAAATACCGGCAATCTCCATATCACGGCAGCCATGCCCAGCTGCAGACTCTCTGCTAGCGCTATTCCAAATCCCTCCCTGATCGATGGAAAGAGAAATACCTTGGCTCTTGAGTAGAGTTCCAGCTTTTCTTCATCAGTTACCTCTCCTTTATGGTCTATACCTATCGACCTGAGATGATTCATTTCCCTTAACGAAGCTCTGCCTATCATGACAAATTTGACCTCTGGGCGAAGCTTCCTCAAAGCTGACCAGATCTCGTCGATACCGTCCAGCTTTTCAATACGTCCAATGCAAAAGAAATCGATATCCTTTTGAGCGCCTGTATCTATAGTGAGTCTATCTACACCTGTGCCAACTATTCGTATTTTGCCAAAGCCAAGAGGTCTAGTGTATTCTTTTTCTTCTTCTCTCTTGATGTCATTAATGGTTATGCCATATGAGGAGCAGAGTTGTCTAGCCGACGTGCGGCTGACTGTCAATATCATATCTGAGTCTCTAATCATCATACCTGTTAATTTTTCTATAATTGCATTATACTGCTTCGCAACAGCTCTGGCAAAATGAGATCTTACCTCAGAAATTCGATCTGGTAGGATTCGGGGCTCATAATGGTGAAAGACTATCACTATCCGTGTACGCGGGCGGAAAATGCTGAGAAGGCCCCAAACGATCAGGCTAGCCTCGCCCCAACTATCCAATAGTGCTATTTGGGGAAGAGTCAAAAGGCCACGGACAGCGTCATAAAAGTCCTTAATCAAACACGGAATGATATTTCTGACAATTCGGCGAGTGTTGAGTTTCGCATCGATAGATCGTTCGCTGCTTATATTCCTGACATCGACTACACCGAGCTTACTGATTGAGTCGGAAACCCTCTTTGACCACAGAAGACCGCCAACTTGAGGAGTTCTAGAAGGATAACCAAAGACAAGGAGCCGGGTAAGTTTGTTTCTTCCATAACAAATTCTATCTCTCGTCTTTACCAATCGTTGAAATCACGTAATTTTAACTACAATGTTACATAATACATGCTAAGTATTTCAATACATATGTGTCGTCCATAGGTAGATTGTTTAATGTTATTATCTAGTGTCCTGCATAGGAACTGTCTTCTATAACTATGGCTGATATTGATTGCTCACGCAAAAGTAATAAAGAGAGAGCAATTGGCAGCCTGTGTCTCTCCTGCACCCTTTCCTGGCTATCGGTGAGTATCGTAGTCGACTTAAACACCAGAACGAGCTTCTAGATATATTGTTTCCAGCAGTTAAGTAACTTGTGGGTCAGAGCGTTATACTGTAATATAATTTCTGAAGATAGAGAAGCGCAGATCACATAAAGGTTCAGCAGGATGGATTATTGTTGGCATTGTTGCAGGATTAGCTGTTATTTTTATAGTTGTTATAGCATTTAGCTTAACGTTATTTCCCAGTGGGCCTAGAGCAGGAGCACCTTCTGAGACTGCAGATCAATCTGCGACAAGCGGTCCTGGGCATAATACTACCGCGAGTGGAGGTGCGCCCCTGGGAAGTCAGGATAATGCGGTTGCTAACACCGGCCCCGGCACCGAGCAAATCCCCGACTCAGAAGTCACCTATGGCAGAGAGACGAGCACTCTACAGACGACGACAACAACGGGACTGGACAAGGTCTCAATAACACTGGAAATGGCACAAATGGTGGCCTCGAAAATCCCTTAAGTGAAAATTTGACTAGCCTGACAGGTACTTCAGGAACTTCCTGACGTGCGATATGCTGATCTGACTAACTGTCTGAAGTTTTAAATTCCAAAGGCTGACTATAAGCTTGAAGGAAATATCTCCTGGGAACTCGCTCTAACTCGAATATGCAAAATGTATATAAAACATAACGCAGTTATATCATGCGTATGAGTGCAAAAGAAGACCTTAACATGGATTATAGCAAGTATGACTTTAAGGATTCAACAGAGCTTTACGTTTACCTCAGCAAGAAGGGTCTCTCAAGGGGCACAGTCGAGGAAATTAGCAAGATGAAAGGCGAGCCGGACTGGATGAGGGATTTCCGGTTGAGATCATATGACGTCTTCATGAGCAAACCTATGCCAAACTGGGGAGGAGATCTTTCCAAAATCGACTTTCAGAATATTTACTATTATGCTAAAGCATCAGAGAACAGCAGCAAGAGCTGGGATGATGTTCCCGAATCAGTAAGGAACACATTTGAAAAGCTTGGCATCCCAGAGGCTGAGCGAAAGTTCCTTGCAGGAGTCGGTGCACAGTATGAATCTGAAACTGTTTATCACA
>JBKPNF010000152.1:0-4357 GCA_046732455.1 Thermoproteota archaeon
ATTCATATGTGTGCGTGGACTAAGTAGCAGTGGACTCAATAGACTTTCAGCTGCTGGTGGCATTATTTGGCGATGCACGTCAGAGCTATCAGTCATTAGGCAGGCTACTGTCACTCTCTGCTCCTGCGGTTCGAAATCGTCTCGAGCGATTAAGATGAAGGGAGTTCTCCAAGGATATATGTTAACGATAAACCCAAGTGTATTTGACCGCGTTGAGCTTGTCTTATCCTTCCGCGGAGACTTCAAGCTGAAATCGGCACAAGCTGATGTCGTCGCACCAGACGTATCTTGGGTAAGGTTGAAACTGGATGGACAGTTGTTTGTGGGGCTATGGACTTGTGATGAAGAGAAGAGTATCGACGACCATATGACAAAAATCTTGGGTGTCGGACCCTCAGGGCGAGCTCTCGGGCCACGCAGGAGGCATCCGCCAGTTTCAATCACTGATTTGTCAATAATGGATGCTCTGGTGGATGAGCCAAAAGTGCCATTTGATGAACTTGTAAAATCCACTGGGCTGAGCCCAAAAACTATACGAAAGCACCTCAATACGCTCTTAGAGACGAAACTATTTCTATAGAGCCTCTTCTTGGCGCATTGACAGATTCCGGCGAGCTGGTGTATCCGCTGGTGATTGTTGGAAGAGTCAGCATGGACGAGGTACGAAGGATAATTGGCAAGGCTGAACATTACACTATGCTGTCGAGTCACCGGTGAGGCATGTCCTTTGCAGGGCAAGCTCCTTGCCGGAAGTGATGAGCATGACCCGCGTGCTAGAGAATGTTCAGGGGGTCGAGTCTGTCAATCTTTCTCTGGATCGGGAGATGCTTGTCTCTACAGACCTAAGGCACTCCCTAATCAGAGAGGAATTAGGAAGTTAGAAAAAAGATCGGATGACCTAGTACTGTAGTGACTGAACTTACGTTGTTTGATATCCAAGTGACGACCTTTCATAGACTTCTGAACTTACATTTTTTTGAAAAAGATGTCAAAAGCTTCTACGCTGTTGTTGGTGACACCATATATATGAAATGGTAATCTTCTTCTGCATTTTGTGACTACATAAGTCATAAGATAATCAATTATCTGATAGTTTCACATACACTTTGTTTCTCTTGTCAGGCAGGATCTTGTGATGAGTACAATCTAATGGAGAAGAACACGTTTTTGCAAATGAATTAAGAAGTGAGGGCCCGGTGGAACCAAAGACATAATTGACCTAAAAACTCCACCCATCCATTAGTCAATATATTAACGGGTCAGGTAGGATGCAGCTCAACATTCAGAAAAATATTAAATTAAAGTGATGGTAGGAGATATAGATATGACTAAGAGACAGGCAATGTGCAAATCCGCCTAAGCAAGTTGTCATATTAGTTCATTTTTCACCTAGATTAATTGTATATTCGCTTCACAAGAATTATAATGCATTTTAAGCCCTGTGAGAGATCGGCAAACAGCCTAGAATGTTATGAATCTAACTAGTAGAATACCGTCGTTGAATGATAAAATCAAATGATGCATCATGGAGTCTGCACATAAAAATTGGTCAATAAGAAATTTGTTATCGTAATTGCAATAGCAGTTGTAGCAATCTCTATTGGAGTGGCTGCTTTGCCTTCATTAGTTAATCGCCCACCTGAAGCAAGCATTGGAGGCGGAAATCCGTCTTCGCCGGTATTGTTGGTACATGGTCTAGGCGAAGACGCATCAATGTGGAAGAAATGGGAAGAGTTGTTAACAAAAGATGGTATTCAATATCATACAATCAGTTTCCAAGAATCAGATGACAAGTGTGGAACCGCTTTATCACATGCTGTAGAGCTAGGCAAGCGCGTAGATGAAATATTAAGCAGTCCGTCTGGTCAAGTCAATATTGTCGGTCATAGCAAGGGAGGAATTGATGCAAGAGTATATCTTGCGAATGGTACTCAATCAGTAGCAAATCTAATAATGATTGGAACCCCCAACAACGGCACACCTATGGCTGAAAGAACCAGTCTTTGCGCTCCCGCTGTCTGGGATATACTGCCTGAAGCAATTGCAACCAAAGTAGGAATGAATTCAAATACAAGATACTATACTATTGCTGGAGACTGGGCGAAGGAGGTAGGAGGTAATCCATCAATTCCAGGACCTGATGATGGTCTAGTACCACTCTCTAGTGCGGAATCGGGAGGCAATTTTCAAAGCCTTGGCCGAACAGAACATGCTCATCTGGAGCTATTAGGAAAAGATGAATACAATCTCGCTCGAGACGTACTATTAGGAAGCAAATAGAAGCAACAGCTGCTAATGAATTTACACGGCGCGTCACAATCCCATGATAAATACTCGTTAGCTTTGGAACATACTTACCCCTGATAGCTGGTGCCTAGACGGCTAATGAAAGAGCATACAAGTATCCGTTGTCATGATGTCTAATGTAATGATGACGACGACGATGATTTTCTGTTCTCACCAGCCAGCAGACAATTCTCTTATATTCAATTCTCTCAATCACCTATTATTTTTTGAAAGAATCCACCAAAAAGGACCGATATCGGTGCGCTTTCGGTGAAATGCAGCTGAAAATTCAGCCGAATCTAGATTTAGAAATTATTATCTGGCTATAATCAATTGTTTTTAAAGCCCGTCTTTCATATTGACTGCATATGATGCAAAGAAAATTAGAATTCATTTCGAATTTTTTGCTACTATACGTATTACTTCGTTATCTAAATTTACTCTGCCATGAGAATCAGCATATTGCCAGATTCCTTCGATAATTGAGTTCCATGCCTCCTTCTTAACTTCCTCCGCCTGGTTCGCTAAAATCGCATGAATCCGCGATGGAGTCCGCTGGCGGAGCTTTGTGTACTCAGGTGAATTAAATTCAAATATTATTTGAAACGTATCAATTTTTCTATCACTCTATCACTCTAACAGATATGATACGTCCGTTAATGAGGTCTCCTAGGTTATTATCCACAATAAGGAAGTATTGTAGAGTATTTGTGACAGTAGCAGTCAAAAACAAAATTACAATCGCTTGCGCCATTGTGAGAAAATCACCTCTGTCTGTCTGTCCATCTCCTTAATTTTCCAAGCAGCAAAAAAAGAGACTCTAGTTCGACTTTTATTCACTATCTTTTCTTTTTTTCTTGCTGCTTACAACATCACTATATGTCTCTATGTAAGCTCCATTTCATCACTATCCAAGGATATTATTACTCAAAATGCCATCTAGTATGCCGTTAATATTATCAGGAGTAGAGGACTCTGGTGGTGGAGGTGAACTTCCTGATGTGGAGGAGGATTTTTTGATAGTGAACTGGTCCTTTACTGAGCCATCACTATTAGCATAGAACTTCGCTGAAAGCGTACTTCCTGATATGGTTATATCAAGGAAACCATGCCCTTTATACTGAGTCACAATATACGAATTTTTGCTAGAATAGGTATAGAGAGATGCTCCCGCTGTCCCTACGGTGGCATAAATTGCACCTGTCGGGTTAGTATAGCTTGCTTTGTTGCTGCTTGTAACAATGGGTGTTGATGGAGTGGAGGTGTCATATTTTATGGGATATGAGCGCTCATACGCATGGTTATGTCCATACAGTACTAGGTCTACGCCATATTTGTCAAACAGTGGATGATACTTGTCACGCATTGTAGTTGACGCCCCATGTTGACCAGGTGAAGTATACATTGGCTTGTGCATGTATACGATAATCCAATCGATGCCTGTATTTGACGCTGCTTTTGCCAAGTCGTTCTTTGCAAAATCGTACATAGAGCTGCTTGTGATCATCTCAGTTGATAAAACGAGAAAATGCGCATTCTGGTAGTTAAAAGAATAGTACTGCCTGGATAGGTGAAAATGACTCAGGTATTGGTTAAGCAGAGTGGAAGATCCATCGTCGTTGTTGCCTATTGATATATGCATCCTTCCATCTATTGGTTTTATAACAGTAAACCAGCAGTTAGCTGTCCCTGAATACGAATAGTCTCCCAGTCCAAGCACCACCTCGGGACCTTTGTTATACATTTTCCTCTGAGTATTTTGGCTATTGCTGTTGCATCCCCAATCACCTGCTGCAGAGACATTGTATGCAAAAGCTGATTCTGTTAGGGCTAGTGTTGTTGCGCAGACTGCGATCAGTGCATAAAGTGAACCCATTGTTGCTAATCTCATAATCAAGTTCATGTTTGAGTTTATCATCCCATTACAAGAAAGGGAAGTATAAAGCTGTTTCCTAAACTGGAAACTATGCCACTGAATTCCCTATATAGGACCTCAACGAAGATATTGCAGAGAAGTGCATCACGATGCATTAAAAAGGAAAGATGTCCTATAAGTATCGAATCTAGGGCC
>JBKPNF010000153.1:0-3476 GCA_046732455.1 Thermoproteota archaeon
TTCAGGGTTCATGTCAAAACCGTAGCGAATGTTATCGTAACGTGCGAGATTGCTACTTGCTTCTGCGGTTGCGATTGTATAGTAGGAGGCGAGCGCATACTGCACCGACGGAAGGGACACTTGTTCGCACTTGCAGCCCTGCTCCTTCAGTGTGTCTGCAGCTTTGTAGATCGTGTTGGATACTGCAGGGTCTGCTCCTTCAGTGAACTCCTTGACAAGACCGGCACGTAACCCCTTTCTTTCTTTAAGCGAATATGTAGGTTTGCTGTTGTTGGTCGTAGTGTGATCGTTTTCATCGGACCCGGCAATCACATTTAGAATCGAAACTACGTCTGATACTGTCCTACCAACAGGTCCTATTTGCTCTAGGCTGTTTGCATAGGATACAAGCCCAAATCTGCTGACAAGGCCGTATGTGGGTTTGAGCCCAACTACGGAGCAAAAACTGGCGGGACATCTGACTGAGCCACCGGTGTCTGAACCAAGCGATGCGGCGCATTCGAGTGCGGCCACGCTGGCTGCGCTTCCGCCTGACGAGCCACCTGAGACCCTACTCATATCCCAAGGGTTCCTGGTGGGTCCATATCGGCTAAACTCGGTAGTAGAACCCATTGCAAACTCATCGAGGTTTGTCTTGCCGATTACAATTGCATCGGCAGCCAGCAATCGCTTGATCACTGTTGCATCATATGCAGGTATATAGTTTTCAAGCATCTTTGAGGCGCATGTAGTTTTCATCCCTTTTGTGCAAATATTGTCCTTGATGCTCACCGCGACTCCTGCAAGCGAGCCACTTTGCTCGCCATCTCTGACCTTTCTATCAAGCCTGAGCGCTCTATCAAGCCCCTCTTCCTTGTTGAGTGTGACAAAGGCGTTTACCTTGGGTTCTATCTTTTCAATTCTTTCAAAGAGCTGAGAGACATATTCCTCTGCAGAAAATTCTCTGTTTTTGATGCCTTCGACGAGCTGCCTGGCCTCAAGGGTATAGAGCAGCAATTCAAACCATCCTTGGACCTTTCACAAATCCGTCCTTTCTATATTCTGTTCCAAGTACAGTGTCTTCGAAATTCTCAGGAGCATCTTTTCGAAGTTCTGAAAATTTCTTTTTTATCGATAGTGGTTTGACCTGCTCAAGTGGTACTGTGTCCAGCTTGTTCAAGTAGCTGATTATGTCTTCTATCTGCATAGTATAGCGTTGTATCTCTACATCTGACATCTCGAGCTTTGCAAGCCATCCAAGATGCCTTACTTCGTCTCTTGTAACTACCATACTATCATGGCGCCAGCCTATCTATGTCTCTTGGATAAAGTGTAACGTCGCGAATATTTTCGACTTTTGTTAATGCCATTATGAGCCGCTCGAGGCCAAGACCAAAGCCAGCGTGCGGCGGAACCCCGTAATCAAATACCCGCAGATGGTAGTCAAATGCCTCATATTTTAAGCCCTGCTTTGTCATGCGCTCCACCAGCTGATCTTTGTGATTTATTCTGGTACTGCCTGATGAGACTTCAAGTCCACCACACATCAGGTCAAAGGATTCGCATATCCTGCTCTCCGCAGGGCTTGGTTTGATATAGAACGGCTTGGTTGAAGTTGGCCAGTCAATTATGAAGTAAAAGTCATTGAGGTGCTCATGTTGTATGCTCTTCATAATCTGTGGCGAAATGTCGTCTCCCCACTGTATACGCTCGCCAGCCTCCTGCAGTCTATCGATGATGTCAGAATAAGTGTATCTTGAAAACGGTAGCTCCATGGACGGTAACTGAAGCTGTAGATACCCCAGATCATCTTGATTCTTTTCTTTTATTGTATCAACAATCTTTAATATCATCCGCTCGAGCAGCGACATGATATCATTATAGTCAACAAATGCACGCTCGACATCGATTGATATTGCTTCTGACAAATGTCTGTTGGTGCGGGAGGGCTCTGCGCGAAAAATGGGCCCGATCTCAAAGACGCTTTCAAATGCCATTGTTAACTGTTCTTTGTATAGCTGAGGACTCTGGGCAAGAAATGCTTCTCTGTCATAATAGAAAATTGGAAAAAGTGCTGCCCCTCCTTCTGTTGCAGTGGCTATCATCTTTGGTGTGTTCACTTCAATGAATTTCTGCTCTGAGAGGAATGCCCGGACAGAATTGAGCACAGTCTGACGTATGCGAAATATCGATCCAAGATAATTGCGCCGTAAATCAACAGCACGAAGGTCAAGCCGTGTATCAATACCTACAGTTGACGTCCTACCCTGAACAAGGAAAGGTGCTGCCTTTTTTGCTATTGAAAATACCTTGATCTCAGTTGGCACTATTTCAGCGCCGTTTGGAACCTTTTCCTGCGGCCTTACCCTTCCGCGTACACCAATAGAGCTGTGCTCCTTGATCTCTTTGGCCAGCTCGAAAAGAGAATCACTGCATTCACTCTTCTTTACTGTGATCTGAATTTCACCGTACATGTCCCTTAATATGATAAACTGTATGTTGCCGTGATCTCTTATACTGGCTACCCAACCCATAATAATAACGACTTCACCATCTCCTACAGAGAGGGCTATTTCCTTGGAATAGTGAGTTCTTCGCCAATGTCTTAGATCTTCTTCCTGCAGCAATTCGCCCAATTAGACAGGGGTATATCGAAGAGGTTAATTTAACCTTACCAGCATCGGTATGGTGGCTAGTAGTAGCAATTGAATTATGTGACTAGTCCAAGACCTCTCTTGCAATGCTGTCTAGTACTCTGCTGACAACTTGCTTTTTGACAATGCCGGTCACAAAGTGAGGCTTGCCTCCACCCCGGCCATCAGCGTCAGCAAATTGCTTGAACATTTTGTTCAAGTCGAACTCTTCCATTTTTTCATTGCGGGCGAAAACTATATTTGCTCTTTCATCAGAGATGTTCGCAAGAAGGACTAGGGTGTTTGGATTGATAATTATTTCACCTGCAAATTCTTGAACTTGATCATCTGATAGGTTTTCAAATATCCCTTTTAGAAGCGTTATGCTACCACTTCTAACTGGCGGTATACCCACTAGCTTTTCTCTGCTAAGCGCTTTTAACTTTCTAGCATTAATTTCATTTTCAGATCTGAGCTTGTGTGTAGTATTTTCAACAGTGTTGATGTTGGCTCCAAGCTCATTGCACACTCTCAGTAGCTTGTACGACAAAGCGACAGCTGTATCCTTGGCTTGGCGGCCAACTACAAAATCAACTTCATATTCACTTCCACTTTTTGACAGACGTGTGACTAGGAAAAAGTCACATTCTTGTAGGTTGCTGGCATGCTCCATAGCGCAAGCGGCCACATCATGATTTTCAATCTCTACCACTTTTACCTCAGATGCTCCTCCTCCTGCTACTGCTGCTGTTATCCTTTCCTCATTTGCGCGCAAGTTAGGTATCTTCCCCTTTGCTTCTTCAAGCGACGAAAATGTACGTGTACTTATCCTGAGGCCTTTGGCAATAAGTGAATTCACTTCTA
>JBKPNF010000154.1:0-12812 GCA_046732455.1 Thermoproteota archaeon
GCGTAATAAACTAGAATACGATTATTTGATAGTAGCTTTAGGTGCAGAACTTGCGCCAAAACTGATCGATGGATTTGAAGACAATGGAAGTTGCTTTAACATATATGATGCTCATCAAGTCGCGAATCTACGGGAAAAAATACTCTCTCTAAAAAGCGGTCGTATAGTGATATGTATAGCCGATATTCCATATAAATGCCCACCCGCACCTTATGAGGCATCATTATTGATTAATGCCATGTTGATTAAAAATGGAACAAGGAATTCCATTGATTTGGATTTATATGGACCAACACCGATTTCATTACCTGTAGCTGGAGAAAATATAAGTCGAGATGTTGTCAAGTTGCTTAATGACAACCATATTAAGTTCTACCCACTACATAAATTAAAAAAAGTATTAGATAAAAAAACGGTAGAATTTGAAAATGGCAATAGAACAAGTTATGACATACTAATAGTAATTCCTCCTCATCAGGTTCCTCAAGTAATCAAGGATTCTGATTTATTAAGAGATGGAGACCAACGTTGGATTAGCGTTGACAGATTTACCCTTAGAACAAAATACAAGAATGTCTTTGCAATAGGCGATGTGACAGAGATTAGACTTGACAATGGAATAGCCATCCCTAAAGCCGGAATATTTGCAGAGGGTGAAGCAAAGGTAGTCAGCCAACAAATTATTGACGAGATTAGAAATAATAACAATAGTAATAATAGTAAAAAGGCACATACTTCGAAGTTCGATGGAAAAGGGTTTTGCTTTATGGAAGTGGGAAATAAAAAAGCAGGATATATCGGAGTTGACTTATACAATGAACGAGGTCCCACTGTTAAGCTTGATCCACCCTCAGATGAGTTATATCAAAAGAAACTTGATTTCGAAAGAAGCAGATTAAATGAATGGTTGATGTAATAATAAACTTACATACTATCTCGCATCCCACATTGCTTGACAAATAATTGATCTATCCTGGGCACAAGTTTGTACCTCCTACATCCGTAACTAGAGTCCCTTAAACGAACCGATATCGTTCTGGGTCCCACCAAACGTTGTGGTTTCTATCTCAATTGCCCCTCACCTCATCTCTCACCCTGTCCTGAATACCCCTCACCTCATCTCTCACCCTGTCCTCTATACTCCCTGTTGCTCCTCCTCCATTATCATCATCATCATCATCATTGTTGTTGTTGTCATCATCATCATCATTGTTGTTGTCGTCATCATTTCCTCCTCCTCCTCCTCCTCCATTATCATCATCATCATTGTTGTTGTTGTTGTCGTCATCATCATCATTGTTGTTGTCATCGTCATTTCCTCCTCCTCCTCCATTATCATCATCATCATTTCCTTCGCCTTCAACTGTTTGGGCTGCCTGTGCCCCTTGTGCTATTGCTTGTGCTACTTCTGGTGCTACGATTAACTCAAACGAATCAAACACCTGCCTGACTGGTATTGGTGGTAGCGGCGATAAACCGCCAGCTGCGGCTGTTAATTCCGCTGCATCAGCACCACCTTCATAAAAGATAGTGTATCCCTTTGTCGCCCCTATGTTGGGTGATGTCGCATCAGTAGCAGTTGAAAGGAGATAACCTAGTCTTATCTCTGTGGGAGCAAAGTTCGTGCTGTATGTCATTTCTACAAGCTTGGCTGGGACTGTCGCTATTGTTTGATTCGTCTGTGCATCTGTAAGATTTAATGTCGTCTCTGTACTGTTTACAACCCGGATGTCCCTGTAACCGACTTCCTGAAGCTTCTGTAGATGATATGATAAAATATTATCAGTTGTTGTGTTGTCGGAAGTAATATTATTATCCAATAGTCTAGAGTCCAAGTCAGGATATCGTACAATGTGTATCACTTCTTCTTGAGCTCCTCGACAGCTGTTGTTGCTTTGGCTGATGCCGCTGCTACTGGTGGATGTGTTGCCGCTAGCAATGGGAAGGGCTTGTTGTTGCTTTTCCTCTACTGGGCAGACTTGTGCTAATATTCCATAGCCTTTCATCCCCTCTTCTAACAATGCAGAGCCTGAATTATTCACATCCCGAATTACCCATCCATCTGGTACTTGGACTTTGAAGCTGTCATTTGTGCTTTGAAATGCTGTTGTTGTTGTTGTTCCATTCTCAACTACTCGATATTGAGCGGGCGGTTGTTGTACTTGCTGTTGAGCGTTAATTATCGTGAAATTGGAAGTCAAAAGAATGACAGAAATGGCTACTGTCAGTGCTGTCGTCATTACTCTTAACCCCGATAATGGGGACGGCGTTATTATGTTTCCCAGAACAAGAGATAAGTCTTCGCACAAAATAAGACTATACCCTGATTGTTCTTTAAGAATTTTATATAGCATACTGTGAGAATCTTATGGTGTGTGTAATTGATCGTTTTTGAGTTCGCTCCGACTTAGAGCAAATTTTTAGAATAGTGAGTAGGGAATGTTTGATAAGACTCCTATAGGCTGGAGCACAATCGAGTGCATAGAGACTCAGAAATTTCAGAAATTAAATAGTTTTTGATTATAAGGACGACTCTGCTTCTGCTTGATCTCCTTACAGCACCTCATATCCAAAGGTTAATACTTGAGATTTTGAAGTCCTTGAACCAGTTCTGCATAATAGATTTTATTGTTGCATAGTTTTTATAGTGTAGTCTGTTTAGAAAGGTCTTTTCTTTTCTGGTTCGACTCCCTTAGCTTTCTTTGTAATTCCTCATTTTTGTTCTCTAGCTGAGAAATTCTACCTTCACACTCTTCAAGTCTTTCTTCTGTCGTCTTAAGTTTCTGTATTAAATCTTGTTTCTCCTTGATAACTCCATGTATGCGAGCAGCATTAATCAAACCGACTGTTTGCTGAATAATATAATCAGACTGCGGTATCCCTGTTGCAGAGGTACTCTTCTCTCTTTGATATGCATCCAATGCTGCTGCCAATTTTTGAGCTAGTGACCCGCCTTGGTAGGGAATCTCATTTCCTTTAGAATCTATGTAATACTCCTCAGATTGATTTAGTTTCTTGAGAAAGTTTTCAACGGTGCGATATCCGTCTAAATCCATCCAGCTAGTTATAGCTTGAGGTGTGAATTTATTTTTTGCTCATTACTGACAAAGTGTAGGTCAGCAGGCAGAAGACCAAATGTGGTGGTCAAACCCGGTATGCATCCCACCGAACCCCCATCAGTTTCACCTGTTCCATTCAGCCTCATACAAAATTCGCCATATGTAAAAATTATTGAAGCCACAGGGTAATTATGGTCAATAGGCAATGAGGGGGGCCGAGAGCAAGGGATCAGGTATAAATACATGTAGAATTACAGAAAAGTGTTCAGACCGCGCCTACAAGTTACGGGTGAGTTGGAAGGGCTTTTGAAGGTAAAAAATTAAAACTCATGTCGGGTACGTAAAGGCTGTAATTCAATGCCTTTATATGGATTACTTACCAATCCCTCAAATGAAATAATAAGGGAGATAAGCAAGATATATGAGCTAAATTTCGAATATGCCGAAATAGGCATAGAAGGACCCGAAGGCAATCCCGATATAATCGATAAGAAGAAGAATGAACTAATAGAGCTGCTTCAGAGATTTAAGCACAAGCCTATTGGTCATACAGCATATTGGATAGATTTGGCTTCAGACTATGATTACATCAGACATGCTTGGATCATGGAGGCAATGAGAGAAATTAGAATAGCCAGAAAATTAGGCATAGACTTGATAAATTTTCACGCAAACATCAATGGTATGTATTATGGAGAAAAAAGGAAGATAGTTTTGGATAATTTGGTCAAAAGTCTTAGAGAAATTGTAAGTCACGCTAAAAAGTCTAACGTAGACGTAATGCTAGAAAATGCTCCACTTTCAAAGGGGATACACAACATAGATGAATTCAAATACATTGTTGATAATGTTGCCAGGTTATTTGTTCATCTGGATGTTCCCCATGCTTTTACCTCAGGAGGAATGAAATCAGTAATTGATTACATACAGACGTTTAGAGACAAGATAATTCATATTCATTGGCATGACAATCATGGACAGAAAGATGAGCACTTGCCTATAGGCGAAGGCTTGATAGATCATCAAAAAGCAATCAAAGCGCTAAAGGATATTGGTTATGATAGAACAATTACTTTAGAAGTTTTTACAAATAGTGATGATGCTAAATCCTCTGCAAATCAATTAAGGAACATGTGGTCTTAGCATTATTGTTAACAGCGAATGCTGGATGTAGATATAGCTGAGCGAATTTAACAACCTGCAAGAAGAAAGAGCCGAGAGATCTACTATAAGATCTGGTTACCTGAGAGAAATTATCTGTGGGCAAGAAATAGACACAGCAATCAACCATCTCTGACTAGATGGCTTCGTAGCCATTGTCTTTGCATGGGTTTGTCAAATTGGTTGTCATTCCATCGAACCAGCCTATAGATTGGCATTTTTTTGGGTAGAGTTATCGAGTCAAATCCGTCCAGGATTCGACCAAACCCGAATCGATTTTGATATTGCTCTGCACAAGGTATTATATGTATCTAGGAATATCGGCGTCTAAGAGGAACTAAAATCAAACAGGGGTACACAAAAGGCTTTTGACAGATCTATTTTATAGGACATTCGCTATAAGTTGATCTATAAAGAACAACGGCGTCGTTGTTCGAATTATTATTTTGCATTTGTCATGCCCTCAGGACTATACTTAATTGTGGGCAGAATAAAGGTAAATGTGGCTCCTGTGCCGTCGCTATTGTTCTCCGCCAATATTTTCCCGCCATGCGCTTCAACGATATTCTTCGCAATAAAAAGTCCAAGTCCTGTGCCTTTTTCTGATTTGGTGGCAAATTTGGTGAAAAGATTGGGATAAATTTCACGAGAAATCCCGCTTCCCGTGTCCCTGATGCTGACTATCGCCTGACCATCTTTCTCATCCAAACCAACTAAGACTTCGCCTTCTTGTGTGAATTTGATAGCATTGCTGAGCAGGTTCGATATAACTTCTAAGATTCTTTCCCTGTCTCCTTCAATCATGACAGAAGCTTTCTCGACTTTGGATTCGAACCTAATCTGAATGTCTTTATCTCCTATGGTAGTGCGTATGTCATTTATCACGTTTTCAATTTTTTGCCTCAGATCGAATTTTTCTTTGCTTAACTCTAGAGACCTGTTGTTTTCAATTCGGGAAACGTCAAGTAAATTGCTGGCAAGTTTCTCGAGCCTTTTTGCGTTCCTGTTTATTACATCTACCATTGAGATGATCTTTTGTACGGACGACGACAATGAGGAGGAACTGTTGAGCGAATCAGATCGAGTCGGAATGCCGCTGGTATCTTGCAGTTGCTTGTAAAGAACCTCCTCTTCCTCTCTACCTTGCAATTGTTTGGCAAGATTCAATATTCCTTCTTGTATTATCTGTGATAACCCAACAATTGGCTGTATTGGTGTTCGAAGTTCATGGGCAGCGATATTGATAAATTCCCTCTGCGCCATCTCTTGATCTTGTAGTTGTTTATTTGCCGCTTCAAGCTTGCTGGTTCTTTCCTTGACTATCCGCTCCAGTTTGGAGTTCCATCTCACGATCATCAAGGCAATAGCAACCGCAACAGCGCCTATAATTGCTGGCACGATAGTGCTCAAATTTCTTTGTTGCTCTATCAAGAGCACAATGTCAGACTCAAAAGCCTTTGGCAAAGTGAGATGCAGGGTCATTGCATGTTGTCTATTCCCCGTACCCAAGTCAAACATAACAGGATTGTACGCAAGAATAATTGGAACCCCTGATGATAATGAATATTCTCCAGTGCCGGAATTCCCGGCAATAGAATCTAGCATGATGGCATTAAATGTATTTTTCTGGTCAACAGGAAGATATGTGGTAAATAGCAAGGTTTGGACCTCATTGCTGAGATAGTTCTCTCCCCGTAGCGCGTCATTTTGGGTGTAAAGGATAGTGCCCTCCCTATCCATTAAGCTGACAGCTATGCCCTTACTGTTTGGTGGAAGCTGCTCAGTAACTGAGTTCCCAAGTGACATTAGATTCATTGATGCGACTATTACTCCTTTGAATGTGCCGCCGCTATCGTTGCCGGCTATTATTGGATAGGCAATGTAAATCCGAGATACTCCATCGACAGAATCTCGAAGTGTGCTAAAGTAAGGCTCTCGAGTATCTCGGGGCTCAGTAAAATAGGGTCTATCAGTCCTATCACCTCCATAATATTGGTCGTAGACTTTTTGATCCACAAAGGCGCCAGCCCACTGCAGCTTGCCCACCTCGTCAATCCAAAAATAGCTATCTGTAAAGCCTTCAGTAGAATTCTCAGCTGTATTGACTAGTACGCGAGCCTGCGAATATTCTCCACGCTGTATCAATGGGCTCTTTGCCAATATTTCCAAATTGCTCCTGATAGCTTCAAGCCTATTTTCTAGCGATTTGGACATATCATATGCTTGAATTCTTCCGTTTTCTTTTAGGTTTTGAGTAGCGGCGGTTGCAATCTTTTCTGACGTCATAATTGAATACTGGTATGATAGCAAAGATAGTCCGATCGCAACTGCCGCAATAATAATCAATGGAAGAAAGGTTCGAAAATAAGAGGGAATGCGAGATCTCTTCTGTGGCAGGTCCGGTGGTCTGTCTAATCGCGTTCCATTGGTCATTTGACGAACATCTGTAAGTGCAAGCAAATACTTGAGTGTTCTGGTAGGAACTTTGCCTATCCTCGTGGTTAAAAGACATAGGGATTAAATCGGAATCTAGCCCTAACCTCTCGTACCTATCAATATGTAATATTATCAATAGGGACGACTGTGTGTGCCCTGAATTTATACACCAACGCATAGGGATCCATGAAATTTGAGATATGTCCGTTCTTCAGTTTAGCCAAAGACATCGAAAGGATTGTTCCGCCAAAATCTGAACCTATTACAACAGCCTCAAACTTATCTTCTCCCTACTGCTTCTCTGATGAAGGCTGGGTTAGTATCTCAGTTTTCTGCACAAAGGTTTCAGATTCATCATACACCTCTAGATAGACTTGAGGCTTTTCCACATCCCATTCACCTGGCTTTTTGAAAGGCTCTTTCGTAAATACTATACGGAATGTACCGTCGTGTTCTGTTAATGCAGATCCTAAGTCATGGTTGGAAATGCAAACCATGCATTCTCGTCAAAAGCTTTGACAGTATAGCCTGAGAGCGGATTCCCGTGTGAATCAGTCAACATACCTTTTGCGGGAATAGACATATCCCTTTTTCAGAAGCTTTTATAAAAATTACTGGAACCTGGATAGAAATAATCGCCCCAAGGGTAAAGTAGCTTCTTATTGCGTCCTATTTTAGGTTCTCTATCTCAACGTTGGTATGCTTGTCCGACTTGATGCAGGGAGATAAATGGGTCAGCTTTGTCATCACCACAAGGCATATCACTTTCTTTCTGGTAATAATGAAGTTAGCATATGGAAAGGATTCTATCTGTTAACCTCTTCACCTGCAGGGTTAAACCTATTACTATACTGATGGCCTTCAGCAGGCGTTCAAGAGACACATTTAAATTTTTAGTCGCGTCCTGGCTAACTGGCATCAAAGCTGCTCCTTTATTGCCACCGACCTTCCATATGATATATAATACACGCTTTGAGATTTTCAATCCGTAAAAGAAGGGAAAATATAGGGAAAACAGTAATAGCTCGATAACAACGATTATTGTCAAAAATAACACATCTATCTGGATACGTTGAAAGAGAAAGTTCCATGTCCAACTGCTGCCATTACGTCATTGAACGGTTTCGTGCTGATGTGCCGTTGGCAAGAATTATTGCATCAGCAATAGAGAGTCATTCTTCAAATACGAAAATGCTCCATTATATTGTATGAAGTGGATAACAGGGGAGCATGCCAAAGCACATAATAGAATAGGTTGCCCCTGGCTGATAAAGAGTTTTATTGCCAAGGATGCAGAGGCTCTTTTTTTCCAGCTTACAAAGTGAACCAAGTAGCCAAGGAACAAAAGGTTGACCCATAGTGGTCTGAAAAATTGCTTGAATGGTTTGTTACTGTACTTCTTTTGGTGTTTGTCCATCTGAAAAATCGAGCTATAGTGCATAGAATCCCTATATTGTCACCAAACCATTATTATCCTCAACCCTTCTCTTAATCTCTGACAGCAACAGATTAAGCCTTCACTACTCATCCACTCACACAATGACTATAGGTAGTTTGCCAAAGGTTCCTCTGTTCTTGCATAACCTGGTTAATTGACAATGTTAAGCGATGGTTAATAGTGTAACTCTCGAAGTTACGGTTGGTGGAAAGAATGCAAACAGAATTGTCCGAACCAGCCATACTAAATTGGGACAGCGTAATACATAAGGGAGCAAGAACAAAGGACGGGGAATCTCTAGGATATATCGCGGCGGAGGATGAGGGATGTATTTACGTCTTGTCTTCCAGATTCAGAGAGTACAGAATCCCAAAGTCACAGGTAAAAGAGTTTGATGGATCAGTGGTTCTCCTGGACTTACAGTTTGGAAAGGTAGGCCAATACAAGATCCGTTGACCTCTACGTGTGCGTGGCAAACTCTGATTTATCGGTGGCAGGAGCATTGGCGAGCGAGACTTTGGTAAGATACAAAAACAACCAATTAAGGAGCTAGAAGTGTGTGGTCAAAGTCGGTTCGAGGAATTGAAGCCAAAGCCAAGCTTGCAATCGGGGCTGCCAACAACCACTATGCAGGCTTGACCTGCAAATGCAAATTCTTTTAGAAAGATGGTCGGATTGGAAGAGGCACCTTGGAAGAGCTGGAGCAGAAAAGATTCTGACGTCTGTGTATTTTTCGAGATTAGAAAGCTAGGCTAACCGCGCGATATGTGTGGTGCCAATTAGTCAAGATATCTTTTGATAAACCAATTACGAAGGCGGCAATATTATAGAAATGGTTAGGACCGCACCCTCCTTAGAATTGCGCCTGCGATGGAACAAGCTGAATGGAAGAAGTATAGTGACGCATCAGATAAATGTGATCGAAAGAAGTTTGATCGAATGTTTGACATTGCTAGATCCTCCACCACTTCTGCATGCCCTTATCTGTTCAATACGTGGGGGTTCATCCCATGGTTATGGCTATATTGTGTTTCACATTACAAACGGCTATCCGAACGCATTTTCAAAGGTCGAACAGATGAGCACCAAAGTTGAAGTTTAGAAAAGGTGTACTCTCAAGATTTAGACTATTTGATTTCTAACTTCTCTGATTTGAACAATCATGCTCTTCAAAATGCGCCTTGAGATTATAGAATTTAAGAACGCGTTTGAAACTGAGCGCAAGATAAAAAAATTGAATCAAACTAGAGACATAGACTGCACTCACACAAATGCTAAGGGTTGTATAGTACTTGGTACTAAGGGAGAATAGTACGAGCAGGCAACGGTATGAACAGTGACACAGAAAAGCAACTTGCTAATCAGCGGGATACAATTAAGAAAGTAAACGAATGGTTAAGAGAAGAAGGACTTGAGCCACAGGAAATAACGCATCTGCGAAAAGATGCATGCTATTATGAGTAGTCATATTAAACATATTAAACGAAGCAGAAGAAAAAACTGAGCGGAAAGAAAAACAGAAACGAGAGGCTTTTCACATTTTTTTTCCAATTGCTATGTTTGATAGTTTGAGGATTTCAGAAATCATCATATTCGATCTCCTAAGCCAGAAATCGTATTCTTCATTGGCGGCCAAAACAAACGGAATTGTAGAGCAAAATAGGGTTTTTTTTGGACTCGAGCTTGCACTACTCCAAATGAATGTATATTTTACAGTCAAGAAAAACATGCGAGAATTACAATCCATGGAGACCTCCAAGGTCGTATTCTTTGATGGACTAACGAAGGATACACTTTTTAATACTATTAATACAGTTCGTAATTCAATTGAAATTGCTAGAATAAAAACTGGTCAGCTTCGAGATTCGGTTTTGTCCTCTGAGGCAAGCCGAGCAGAAGATAATAGCCACTCGGATTAAGAAATTCATTTTAGTTTTCGAATTAATGGTTTTGTTAGTGATCACTCCTCTTGCTCATGAAGATCGATCTCCTCTCCAGCTAACGTTTGGCCTTGAGCACGATTCCTGATATCAAACGGGCTTATGTGTATTATTATTTTCACCGTTTCACTCCATTCTTCAATTATTTCTGATGCCATGATCCTCTTGTAGCAAAAAGAGATTTGCTTAACTTTCCATTCTATTGGCTGCTTGACTGCATTTGTAGATTAATCTCAATTTTTTCAGCTGCATCCCACTGAATGCACAAGGTACATCGGAGCCATTTTGCCAGACTTTTGACAAGTCAAATAGAAAGAAGTTTTTGATCAGGTGACGTTTGACATACTTGGGCAGGAGGCTGTTTTCTTCATCATAGAATGACTACGCCAACCTGCCAATGACATTACCGCAACCTCGATCTTCATTACGATATCCTCTGACAACAGCTTCAGGGTCGGGATGTAATCCAGAGTTACTCCGGCCTTCAAATGCTTTTAATTTTACTAACTACGGAGATTCTCTTCTCTCTGTATCGCCTCTATACCTGCTGTTTTATAAAAATCAGGAAGCTGATCGTAAGAGCACAAATTCCTATCAATAATGTTAAATAATTCTAAAACTTATAGAAAAGATCGTGCAAGAAGAAGAAAAAACTGAGATTGTATATGGAACAGAAAATACTATCTCAGTTTCTCTTGACAGTTTTGCACGGGCTAAACAAAACTATGATAGTTGTGGTGATTTTACCCTACCATCCGTAATCATGACAACTGAGCCAATAAGGAACGCATATATTAAACATCTTAAAAGGGGAATAAAGACCAGATTCATAACCGAGATTTCCGAGAAAAACGTTGTATACTGCAAAGAACTGATGAAGATAGTTTATGAGCTCAGACACTTAGAAGGGGTCAAAGGCAATTTTGGTGTCAGCGAATTCGATTATATAGCTACAGCTATTCAACAGGAAGGTCAACCTATTCCTCAACTAATACACAGCAATGCAAGAATGATGATAGAGCAGCAGCAGTATTTTTTTCAGACACTATGGGACAAAGCGATGCCTGCTCAGATTAGAATTAGAGAGGTAGAGGAAGGAATTAAGCCAGAAGTCATTGAGACAATTAAAGAACCCAAGGCTACCCAGGAACGTACCCTCGAATTGATCAAGTCAGCAAACGAGGAAATCCTTGTCATTTTTTCCACATCTAATGTATTCAGACGTCAGGAAAAAGCTGGAGCTGTTGGACTTCTCGTGAGGATCGCCAAATCCAAGAATGTAAAGGTAAGAATAATGTCACCATTTGATGAATATCTTATAAATAAAATTAAGAAAATAAAAAGAGACGATAAGATCAGAATAGAGATAAGAAATCTCGATGAGCCGTTACAGACTAAGGTCTCAGTAATGATAGTCGACAGGGCATCATTGCTATCCGCAGAATTGAAAAGCGATTCGAAGGAGACGTCGCTTGAGGCTATGGGATTGGCAACTTATTCAAACAGTAAGGCAACAGTCCTATCATATGCTTCCATTTTTGAAAGTCTATGGAACCAAACACGCCTCTACGAAGATACAAAGCAACTTTATCAGCAGCTCAAGTCACACGACAGGATGCAGAAAGAATTTATCGATATTGCTGCCCATGAACTACGAACTCCCATTCAGCCTATTCTAGGTCTTGCACAAATCTTGAAAGATCAGATATCCGATTCTACACAAACCAAATTCCTCGATGTAATATTGAGGAACGCAAAGCGATTGGAACAGCTCCAAGGAGATATGCTTGATGTAACAAGAATTGAAGGGGGCAGCATGAAAATCTACAATGAATCGTTTGACCTAAACGAGCTCATCTCTCATGTCATACAGGACTTCAGCACCCAGCTAAAAAATGATCCTCAAATAAAGCTAAATTACAAAAACGGCGGCGACATCTGGGTGACCGCAGACAAGAATAGGATAATACAGGTTATATCTAATTTGTTGGCTAATGCTATAAAGTTCACAAAATCGGGAAGGATATTAGTACATCTTAGAATTAGAAAGAGCAAGAAAATGGCAGAGAATAATCAGGTTATTGTAAGCGTAAAGGATGAAGGTCCCGGTATTGATCCATTGATAATGCCAAGATTATTTACAAAGTTTGCCAGTAAATCCGATAAAGGCATAGGTCTAGGTCTATATATTTCCAAAAGCATCATAGAAGCGCATGGTGGTAGAATATGGGCGACAAACAACAGACTAACCCAGAAAAAAAGGGGAGGAAGCGGTACAGGAGGTCGCGGCGGTGGTGCAACATTCTCGTTCAGTCTTCCTGTCAAACTACCGCTGCGGTAATCCAGATTCTTACAGTTAATAAATGAGAGTCCTCAGATCAACAGGCCGTAAATCTACAAAAAGATAAAGGGCCACTGGAAACCTTCTGCAATTACTTATATCTTCCACAACAGATCCCAGTATTTTAAAGGAAAATCAATTCCAATTTTTTTCACGGTTATTTAGATTCTCCCCAGCAATTATCAGAACCATACATGTGTTCCTATCCTTTCAAACGTTGTTTATCTGACAGGAAACCTATATCGCTATCAAGGCTTTTCAATTATCTGTAAAGCCCGATAGTAAGAAAATGTAGAAACAGTCACTATCTTTTTAAGTAAAGCTTGTTATCATTAAAATATGGAAAGTATCTCTTCAGTGAACAATAGCACAAACACCCCAACGACAAGAACGAGCGCAGAGCAGGTCGCTCAAAATATCAAGGATATAGCCAGGAG
>JBKPNF010000155.1:0-2166 GCA_046732455.1 Thermoproteota archaeon
ATTACAGCGTTTCTGAAACAAATTGCTGAAAGTATATTCTCAGGTCTATGTTATGTTTTTTACTAGTTGAGCTTAATAGCCGGCAACAAGAAGAAGCGATGTAAATTCTTATAGAACATCCTGCAAATACAACAGTGGCACAGACATACATTACCCCCAGCCTATTATTACTCGGGCTAATAGTATCTGCCACAGCTGCAAACTCTATAATCCTTTTCGCTGAGACGGAGACTAGGAATGTCTATTCTGAGCTAATAATAATTGCTTCAGTGGCCATTGCAGCAACTCTAGGAATCTTACTAGCATATAGGCAGATTCTTCACAATCATTCTCACTCCAAGTCATATATATCCCTAGCAATAGGTCTTGTACTTTGGCTCTGTGCTGATATAATTTGGGCTAGCTATGAGCTAGTCTTTGATATAGCAGCACCAATCCCATCTTTATCAGATATCCTCTGGTTAGCTGGATATCCATTTCTTGCGTATAATCTCATTGCCACTTACCAGCAATTTCACAATAAATTAAACAAGAGATTATTACTTGCAAGCGTCATCGGAAATATCATCTTTGTAGCATACTTGATCTATCTTACCATCGGCTTATCAGATTTTTCAAGCCAAGGAAGTGTTTCTTTGTTCGCTGTCCTCATCGGCTATCCAATAATGAATGCCCTAATGACAATTCCTGCTCTCCCAATCCTCATTGGACTATGGAAGGAAAGACCTTGGTCCATACCTTGGACATTCAAATCACTGTCTTTGTTTTGCATAGTGATAACAGACAGCTGGTTCGCATTCATAATACTTTCAGGCTTGTACGAACAGGTATGGTTATCCTCTATGTTCTTTGGGGCAGAGTATCTTATCTTGGCTGGAGGTCTTTTGTGGTTTAACAAATTTCTTGCTACCTATAAAACCCACGACCACGGCACGGCTTCTGCAAACAATACTAGTAGTCAAGACCACTTGAAAATAACAACAAATAGCTTTCACAATAGAAATAATACTCCTAATAGGACCCGATATCTGCAAGTATTAGTAGCTGTAATTCTGGTCGGCGGAATACTAAGTTACGGCTTTATGACTTCGCTCGCCACAGAGTCTACAAAATATTTTGGTCCTGTAGAAGACGAAAATACCATATTGATAGGAGCCTTATTGTCACTTACTGGTACATCTTCCTCCCTTGGTGAGTCTACTGAAGCGTCACTGAGGCTGGCAGTCGACGACGTAAACAATCAATTGGCAAAGTCTGGGTCATCAACAAAATTCGGGCTCATAATTGAAGATACAAAGACAGACCCTGCAGTCGCGCTTGAAAAACTTATGGACCTTGATTCAAAAGGAATACGAATAGTCATTGGGCCATCGACAGGCGCTGCAGTCGATGCGGTCAAAGAATATGCTGATGAAAACGGTATTTTGATAGTTAGTAGCAGTAGTACTGCTGCATCTTTGGCAATCCCCAATGACAATGTATTCCGATTTGTTCCTGACGATACTAATCAAGCAGAGGCACTAGCAAAACAGATGTGGGATGAAGGCACAAGAGTTGTCATCCCAATATGGCGGACTGACGTTTTTGGAAACAATCATCAATCCTCCTTGAAGGAAAGCTTTGAAAAACTTGGCGGCAAGGTGCTTGATGGGGTAGGATATGACCCTCCTGTCGGTGATTTTGCCGCAAGTCTTCACAGGATCAACTTTATCGTCTGGGAACAACAATTGAAATCTTTGACCTCAAAGGTAAATGATGTTGTGAAACAATATGGTGCTGATAAAGTGGGAGTGTATATCGTAGCTTATGATGAAATTGTACCCATTATGATCCAAGCAAATAGACATTCCGAACTCCAGTCAGTGAGATGGTATGGAAGCGATGGTTCTGCTCAAAACGAGGGTCTGGCAAAAAATGTCGAGGCAGCAGAATTTGCAGTAAAGACAAATTTCTTAAATCCTATTTATAGAGTGAATGCAAGCGGTAGCTTTAAGAAATTAGAGGAAAGGATAGTTGAAGAAATAGGTAGGGTGCCTAGGTCGTACGCAGAAGTTACTTATGATGAATTTTGGGTCGCAGCCCATACCCTTAACAACTCTGCTGGAACAGAGCAAGACGACATTACTTCTTTAAGAGAAGCCTTTATCAGTACTGCTAATCACTATG
>JBKPNF010000156.1:0-2267 GCA_046732455.1 Thermoproteota archaeon
GTGCAACTGCGGTCATTTCTTCTACTTCGCCTTCTTTATCACAAATTCAAGATCTTTATCATTTTTATTTAACGATACCAGCTGATGCCCATTGCGATTGACCCACCTTGAAATGTCCTCCTCAGACTCAGGATCATCTGCAACTATCTTCAGTGTATCACCTATCTTGAGGTGTTCGACCTCCATCTTTGTGCGGAAGACTGGCTCAGGGCAGTAAAGCCCCCTCACGTCAATTGACTTTGTAGGTGAAGTGTCCATATTGACGAATCACGTAAAATTATAGCATCATTATATTAAATGTTACAGTCGCTACCGGAAAAGGTCTCTTTCCTTTGCCCTCAGTAGTGACTTAACTGACGATGTTGAGG
The DNA here is from genome assembly GCA_046732455.1 of Thermoproteota archaeon. Classification (GTDB taxonomy): domain Archaea; phylum Thermoproteota; class Nitrososphaeria; order Nitrososphaerales; family Nitrososphaeraceae; genus Nitrososphaera. Next base: position 369 of record JBKPNF010000156.1, read on the forward strand.
CTTTTTGAAATTTATAGCCTCGGACTATAGCTACGGGCGTGCCTTCGGCCTTGCCCATCACAAGCTCGGCTGCAGAAGCTATCTCGTCTGCTACCGCAATCTCAGTTACCCTCAATTCTCTGCCATACATGTCATACGTTCCAATGTAACTCTTAATCGGATTTATTCCAGCAATGCCTATTGCGACATTTGTTTGGCCGTTTCTGAATGTCCTGCCAAAGGTGTCGGTTATTACTACTGCTATTTCCTTACCGACCTTTTTCTTTACGGCGTCCTGGAGCCTGCTTGCAGACTCGTCTGGGGCAACTGGCAACAGCACTGCAGAATCACCTTCCATATTACTTTGGTCGACGCCAGCATTTGCACATACAAAACCGTGTCTTGTTTCTGATATAATTATGCCATTTTTTGCCCGCAAAATCTGTGTTGATTCGTTTAATATCAGCTCCATTATACGAGGATCCTTATCATGCTCCTCTGCCATTCTAATCGCCTTTGCCGAAGGCTTAACTCTGGCAAGGTCTACGATGCGTCCTTCTGCCTTTGATACGATCTTGTGTGTGACGACAAGGATATCGTCATTTTGAATTTCTATTTGGCTATGACTTATTGCAGCAAGGATCATTGTATTAAGATCGTTGTACGGCCTAATGTCATCTGAAATTCTAATAGAGGTTATCTGTATCAACTGCAGTGATTGAAAGAGAGGAGTTAAAAAATGAGTTGGTTGCTAATGCTTCCTGCTTGCCGCATTTATTAGTACGGCCTCACCAAAATTTTTTTTTAACAAGTTCAACAGTAGACTCAGGTCGCGCTTGTCAATGGAAACGTCGGCCTTTTCTCTCACCATGTCTACGGGGCAGAAACCTACCGTGTAGCCTGCCAGAGCAAATAGCTTCAAGTCATTTGCACCGTCTACCACTACTACGGTATCCTCCTTCCGGATGTTCCATTGTACTATTGTGGGCCGGATTGCAGCTGCCTTGTCGGACGTGACGTTCATTATGACATCATCCAATTTGCCATCGTTGAACACCAATTGGTTCGAGAATATCCTATCGATGCCAAGCTCATCTTTTAGCCTGTCTGTGATTATTGTGAAGCCGCCTGATACAGCAATCATTTTCCACTCTGCCTTCTTAAGTGCAGAGCAAAGCTCTTTTGCGCCCGGCATTATTGGCAGGCTTTCGCCTATCTTCTTAGCGTCTTCGTAGCTAATTCCCGCTAGTGCTCGCACCCGGCGCCGGAGCCCCTCTTCCCAGTTGATCTCGCCTCTGATGCCAGCGTTGGTAATATCCCAGATCTCTTTCTCTTTTCTTGGGCCCATGACCTGAGCTAAAACTGGAAGGTACTCAGCGTTAAGCAGAACACCTTCCACGTCAAAGATAATCAGCATGGTATTTGCTTATGCAAAACAAATTCCCGTCTGTATATTAAGCTTCTCCACATATTTTTCTACTATTACCCCTAATGCGCCCTTATCGTCTTCTGCTTCTTGTTGTTAAGGTAGTCTGTCAATAGTACCTTGTCGATGTCCGCAGGGTTAATGTAGTATGATCGCCCCTTGACATACTTTTCCATTTCATTGACATACCCTAACAAAGAATCCTCTTCGCTGATCATTATAGTATCAATGTCAATATTTTTTGAGTGAACTTTTTTTGCCTCGACAATGGTACGTTCGCCAATATATGGGTCGACTTGTCTGTAGCGGTAGCAAAGGTATACAAGTTCCCCCGATGCAAGGTCAAGATTCATACTGTGATCCTGTTTGACAATGTCAAGGGTTTGCCGGTCTGGAGTATAAAAGTGGGAATATGGTCTCTGTGACACTATCTTATCTTGCTCGCTTTTGTCATCTATAAAACATGCACTGGGGTGACCATCCGTCACAAGTAC
>JBKPNF010000157.1:0-4339 GCA_046732455.1 Thermoproteota archaeon
TGGAGTAATAGGTAGTATAATGCCATGGAATTTTCCTTACTGGCAAGCATTAAGATTTGCAGCTCCTTCGTTAATGATTGGCAATACTATTGTATTAAAACCTGCAAGTGCTACCATGCAATGTGGAATCGAAATAGAGAAGACTTTCAACAGAGCCGGCTTACCAGATGGAGTGTTTCAAACTCTAGTAGGCGATTCCAGTATCGCAGAGTCACTTATTGATTCAGATCTTAACGCTGTAACATTTACAGGAAGCGTTCCAGTAGGTGCAAAAGTTGCACAAAGGGCTACATCACAAATAAAGAAAACCGTGCTAGAGTTAGGAGGTAGCGATCCTTTTATAGTGTGCGAAGATGCCGATATCGAGAAAGCATCCAATGGTGCCATAAAGGGGCGCTTTATTAATTGTGGTCAGAGCTGCATAGCATCAAAGCGCTTTATTGTAGTGAAGAATGTAGCAAACGAATTCATCGAAAAGTTTGTTCAAAAAGCTGAAAAACTTAAGGTAGGAGATCCTCTATCTGATGATACAGATATAGGACCTCTCGTAAACGCTAGCGGCTTGAAGAAAATAGATTCTCAGGTTAAGGAGTCAGTTAAAGAAGGTGCTGAAGTACTTACAGGAGGAGAACAGATAGGAAAAAAAGGTTACTTCTATAGACCAACAGTTCTCAACAATGTTAACCCAAAAATGCAAATAGCACAGGAGGAGGTATTTGGTCCAGTTGCTCCGATTATTATAGCTGAAGACGAAGTTAAAGCCATACAACTTGCTAACGATTCTGAGTATGGTCTTGGAGCAAGCATATGGACTCAAGACCTAGATAAGGCAGAGAGATTGTCAAATAGTGTAGAATCAGGCATAGTATCTGTAAACAATGTAGTAGCTTCTGATCCTAGAGTTCCATTTGGAGGAGTAAAGAAAAGTGGCTTTGGTAGAGAGTTGTCAAGATACGGTATGTTAGAATTTGTCAACATTAAATCGGTCAGGTTCTATGATAAATTGGTCCACAATCACTATGTTGAGTGATAGCAAGTAATGACATCAGAGGTAGAAAATTTGATTATGTCTGATACGGATACGGCTGATACTGCCATTGAGAATGTGTTGATACTTCAAGGTGGAGGTTCTTTAGGTGCCTTTGGCTGCGGAGTCTTTAAGGCACTTGCAAATAGTAATGTAAAAATCGACATAATTGCTGGTACGTCAATTGGCGGGCTAAATGCTTCTATAATCGCAGGTAGTAAGAGAGAAGATCATCCTGAAAGGGCATTAGAACAATACTGGTTGGAATTGGGTGAGGGCTGCAGCACAAACTTTGTAAATTCTCCTTTTATGGAAGGGTTGCCTAGAAGTCCAACACCGAAAACAATGCCAATCACAGACCATTCAGCAATGACACACATTTCCCAAGTCAAATCAGTAATGTCATTTTATACGTCAGCGATTTATGGAGATAGCAAGATCTTTGTACCCCGATGGAGGCCTGAATTTGCATTTACCGATCCAGAGTATTTTACACCTAATAAGTGGACGTATTTGTATGACCACTCGCCTTTAGTGAAGACTGCTGAAAAGTATATTGAATTTAACAAGTTGCAGCCCAATGGAAAACCTAACTCGCGTCTCATAATAACTGCAGTTAATGTATTGACTGCAGAACCGCTCATTTTTGATAGTAACAAACAGCAAATAACTTCAAAGCATATACTTGCTACAACTGGATACCCATCATATTATTTTCCATGGGTGGAAGTCGAAAAGGGAGTTTATGCTTGGGATGGCAGTTTGTTAAGCAATACTCCATTAAGAGAGGTCATAGATGTCTCTTCTGTTAAGGACAAACAAGTTTTTCTTGTCGAAAATTATCCCAAAAGATGTGATACACTACCCGATAACTTGTTAGAGGTTCAGCACAGAGCCCGAGATATCATGTTCAGTGATAAAACTATTCACAACGTGCGAATGTCCAAAGCAATTACTTACTACCTCAGGCTTATCGATGATCTTTATAAGATGCTAGACAGTCAGTTTAGTTCTGAGAAAAAAGAAGATATAGAGAAGTTTGAAAAGATCCGTGCAAGATATAAAAAAGTGTCAGAAGAACATGGGGCAGAAATAAAGCGTGTACATTATATAACTAGAAGCGAACCGTTTCCCTCCCTTTATGAGAATGCAGACTTTTCAGTAGATACGATAAAAGCTTCAATTAAGGACGGAGAATTAAAGACTAACCAAATACTAAAAGATATCAAAAGTAGCTAAATGAAAAACCATATAGCCTTCGGACTGTATAAGGAAATGATCTTGTGTTGAGTGAGGATTTTGTCAAGGTAGCTGATGTAAAGGATATTCAACCTTCACAAATGAAAGAAGTCCAAGTCAATGGTGAAAATATCTGTTTAGTTAATGTTGAGGGAAAATACTATGCGATAGGCAGCATCTGCACACATGAAGGTGGTCCTCTAGCTGATGGCACGCTTGAAGGCTATGAAGTTGAATGTCCCTGGCACAATTCCAGATTTGATGTAAGGACGGGGGAGGTAACAAGTCCTCCTGCAAGTGAACCAGAGCCGGCTTATGAGGTAAAAGTAGACGGCAATAGCATACTAATTAAGACTCAAGGTAAAGGTAAAAAATCTTCTCCTCCTCAGATTGAGCTAACGTTATTAGAAAAGGACAAAATTGAAGGTACTGATGTAACATCATTTAAGTTTAGTAAGCAAAGTGATCAAGGAAGAGAAGGAGGAGCAGAAGAAGAAAAAACAACACCGTTAGGTTATACTGCAGGGCAATTTGCCTTTTTTGATATAGGAGGAGTCTATGATGATCCCAAAGGCCCCATCAGACATTTCACTATTTCATCTTCTCCAACTGAGAATTTTATAATGTTAAGCACCAGGATTAGGGATTCACCATACAAAAAAAGACTTTCCACTTTAGAGAAAGGTACAAGAGTCAAGGTAAGAGGTCCGGAGGGACAGTTTGTATTACATGAAGATGATTATTCAAAGCCTGCAGTATTTCTTTCTGGTGGAATAGGTGTTACTCCATTTAGAAGTATGATAAAGTATGCTACAGACAAGCAGCTGCCACTAAAAATAATAATGTTTGATTCCAACAGGAATCGTGATAACATCTTATTCAAAAAAGAGTTTGATGATTGGGCCAACAAAAATAAAAATTTGAAGATAATCTATACTATTAGTGAGGATGAACAACAGCAACAACAACCATCTTCTTCTTCTTCTACTACTACTACTACTGCAAATGATTGGAAAGGAGAACATGGGCGAATAGATAAAGCAATGATTTTGAAGTACCTAGACAGCAACACTCTTAATAATTCAATATTCTACATATGTGGTCCGCCTAGCATGCTTAAAGCCATGCAATCTTTGCTCCAAAACGATTTACAAATTCCAAGAGAAAGAATCAAAGTCGAAGAGTTCACAGGTTACTGATGACGAGCATTAATGTTCAACGAATCGAATTTGGGACAAACAAACTATTAGTTATCCTATGGCAATCGCAGTAATACTAAGGATATGTTGCTGTATTTTTCAATGATTCCAATCGATCAAGATTTTCCAAAGGACTACCGAGTTATAGGTATATACATAAACATACAGATGAGAGCATTTCCCATGAACAACAATAATTGAATATAACATGGTTACAAAGTCAGACAGAATACTATGCGATAAATAATAAATTATACGATTATGATGTCCCCCTATATCTGTGATTAGATTGTCGGTCAAACCTTTCAGGGGGTATTGTATAGTGAATCAATGAAATCTTTGAATTCAGTAGCGTGGACATCCTTAGTCTTCTCCCATACCCTCTTAAATTTCGGTATTGTCATTATCGTTTCCGCAAGGCCTTTCCAACGAGACCAAATTTCAGTATCAACCATATTTCTTTTGTTAAGACGAAATAATAGTTCGAATAAGTCAAGAAATGCCACTATGATGTAATATTCATCAGGGCTATCTACTACTGCAAATCTCTCTGTAAAAATTGGACTTTCCTTCGCCATTTTGGTAAACGTTTCAGTACTTTCAAGTTTAAGCCTAGCATCCATTATTCTAGAATATATCTGCTGTTCACTTTGTATCTGCATACTTTTCCTCAAAGTTGAAAAATTCACCAGTGCCATGATAAAGAGGCCTGCAATTATTGCAACAGAAATGAACGGCATATATGTTAAAAACGAATCCATGTCATTTTCATATTGCATGGAGGGATATATCGTTTTTTTATATTGTGACAAGAGCTGAAGCAGTTGCAAGACTGCAAGGTAATTATGCTGCAGACATAGAAGCATTTGATGCT
>JBKPNF010000158.1:0-12748 GCA_046732455.1 Thermoproteota archaeon
CCATTCTCCGAATACACTACAAAAACCCCGAATCTGCCCTTGTCGTTATGCCCTCTTGCATAGTACCCCCAGAAGGTGTCAGGCAATCGTTCAAAGTTGGACCTGTTGTTTGCAACCCCTATAAGGTTCTTGGCTATGGCGTCGACTACTCTTATTGAATCTTCAGCTTCTATCATCAAAATATATTACAGGACTGATTGTCAATTTAAAATTCCTCCTCCCGCAGAGTTCAAATATTATGCTTGTTAGCTATAACAACAGGTCATGAAAGCAAGATGTGGCCACTATGTCTCTAAATCTTACTCAAGGGCCCACCATGGGCTTTGCAGGAAATGCCACTCCAACTTTGCATTTCTTGTAGAGCTCGAGGAAAAACATGGCGATGATGCCCTTGTAGAATACTGGTTCTCAATGATAATGGTCAACCTGTCGAATAACAGAGGGGACGCGGATTGTCTCATAGACCACCTGATCGATTTCTACCAACGCAAGCTGGTCGAAATTCCATCAAAGCAGCGTTACATTCACAAAATGCTTTTCATGTTACGCTCAATAAAGGAACCTTTCGATGCACGGAAAATGGCGTAATCACTATAATAACACCCTTTCTAGTAGCTCAAACACCTTGTTCATTGAGGGAGGTTCGCCGTTTGGATCCCTTACATAGAGCGATGCACAACAGTTGGCGAACAGCAATCGCTCTTGTGGATGTAGGCCTGCAACATAACCAATGATGGCAGCCGCATCCCATGCATCTCCTGCGCCAGTCAATCTTTTTGCCTCGACCTTGATTGTGGGTGCAAACGCAGACTCTTTTCCATTTGACCATGCTGATCCTATCTTTGTATGGAGGTCAGTGCTGATGCTCACTCTTTCGGCGATTCTTTTAGCCACTACCTGGACTTCATTAGAACTGTAACTGGGTCCAAGTAGGCGGCCAAAGCCAAGTGCGTCGGCAAGCGAGTTGCACTCGTTTTCGTTTATGCTGAGGCAGTCAGTCAAGCTTGCAAGCTTAACAAGCGAGTCGCGAAAATCATGCTTTCTCGTCTCAATGTCGGCAGTGGCAAGAAAATGGAAGGCGCTGGGGGAATTCTTGAAAGAAAATTCTGTTAGCTCTGTCCCTCTGAGGTTACTGGCCCAATTGACTACCATCACTCCATCAGCATTCTTCAATATTGTCCTGTCTGCTTCAGAGCTTATCCTTTCGGAACCGAAATTTGCATTATCTCCTATGTCGCTTACCATCACGTTTACATGTGTGTTTTCGTAAGGAAACTCAAAAGATGTAGTAAGGCCGTTTCTGCCGCTGGCTATTCTGAGTGAAACTTTATCACCGAATTGTGAAAATGCCTGCCTAATCATTGTAGCGCCCAATTCGTCAGCAACTGTAAAAAGCGATACTTTGACGCCCAACTTTGCAAGGGAGTATGCCACATTAACAGCGTTCCCACCCTTGGTATCTGTTGTGGGGGTATCTCTGACACTTCCACCTCCAACCTTTGCCTTTTCAGTAAGCGCCTCAAAAAAATTCTCTTTTGACTCTAGCCGGATTATGCGGTCAACGAAAAAGTCAGGCATCACTGCTATTGAGCCTATGATACTCAGCTGTTTCAACTTGTCAATTATTTCCACAGATGGTCAAGATGGTTATAGGTGTATATGATATTTTGTGGGGGGGGAGAACCACGAGGAGGAGAATGGCACTCTTACACCATATCCATGGCGCGCCGTGCTCCTTTAGCAGCCGCCACCGGGCAGCCCAGATGGCATCTTGTCATTGCGTGCAACAAAAAACACACACATGTAATCGAGCTCCATGACCACCAGTGCAACCTTGGTGGTAGACATAGACTTCTGCTCCTCAAACCACTGCGGACTCAAGCGTGTCCTACTGGAACCTGTCTATGACCGGGTGTCTACGTGAGAGCATATTCTTGCTGATGATATATCTTCTCTTTTTCGCGTCATCGCACAACGCACTCGCGAAAAATGATGTGGATGCATAGTGTGATTGGCTGCGAATTCCTTATCAATAGATTGCCATTCAATCATAATCTTCAGGTGCGGGGATACTAAACAGCTAGCTGTTCTTGGTTCATTCCTTTAATATAAGAATGATCGCTTTTCGCCAACGCTTGTCTGAATTGATACTCAATTCGTCTCATATCTTGGCATGATTTGGCCGATTCTCACATTTGAAGCTGTTTTTGCTTCTCATCGAATTTTACACGAAAGCGGGGAATATTTATTATGAATCTTTCGTGCGTTCCCTCACCTATTTTCTCAACCTTATCTCGTGCCTCTACGTTGAATACGACGCGTCTGCCATCCATCGATGCCACCGCAGCTTTGAAGAATACCTCTGCTCCAACAGGAGTAGCAGCAAGATGTTCTATCTTGACTACTGTACCTACTGAGTCCCATTCAGAGTCTGGTATCACCTGCTCTTTGAGAAGAAGCCGACATGTCTCCTCCATTTCAGCTATCATGGAGGGCGTGGAAAGAACATTTTCACCTTTCCAGAGAAAGCTAGTAGTCTGGTTTGAGTTAACTGTTATGGTGCGTTCTTTTGAGGCGCCTATCTTGACTGAAAAATCCATGTCTTAACGAGATCACAAGTTATCTTTTTTAAACCTGTGCATGGGGATTCCATTTTTTTATTCTCATTCTTCTTCTCCTCTTACTTTTTGTAAGAGGGAGTCTACCCTTCGATTAAAGGGGTTTTTCCGTTGCATACATCCTGCATTCTACATATGTCCTCTTAAACAAGAAAAGTGATGATCTAAAGTTTCTAAAGTCATAGCATGTTATCGAAAATGATGATGACAAGGGAGTGGCATATTGCCAGCTAGTAGAAATCCGCAGCATAGACTGCCGCTACTTTATAGATGCATCGAAACATGCTACACAATAAGATGATGCCACTAATAAAGAGGATCAGGATAGACACATGAAGGATCCCAGTCATTTTCTGATGCACCAGGTCTTCTTATTACTGCTAGTATTGTTATATTGTAGCAATAACAAGGTGGACAGGATCCTCAGGTGTAGCCATAGCTATCAACAAAAGCGAATGAGAGCAATAACTACTGCCATTACCCAAGTCTATTGATACTGCTTTGTTCCTTTTCATCTTCGACTAAGCCCGTCTTTGGGCTCCACGTCAATTCCTCCCATGGTGTTATTGCCCATCCAGTCGATTGCTCTTTTGTTAAAGCTGGGATTTCACTAGCAGCATTAGACGTGTCTATGCTCCGTCGTCGTCTCCACCGCCATTGTCTCCACCGCCATTGTCTCCACCGCCATTGTCTCCACCGCCATTGTCTCCACCGCCATTGTCTCCAGCATCGTCGTCTGCATCATAGTCATCAGAATTATGTTCAGGTCCGCGAGAACTTGTCCCTTCGTCTGATCCATTATCATCATCATTATTGTTATTATCATTGGACCCTCCATTGTCGTCGTCGTCATCATCATCATCATTGTTGTTATTATCATTGGACCCTCCATTGTCGTCGTCGTCATCATCATCATCATTGTTGTTATTATCATTGGACCCTCCATTGTCGTCGTCATTGGCTCCGATATCTCCGCCATCAGTTGTCTCGACTGATTGTGCATCTTGAGCTATTGTTTGCGCTATTTCCGGTGCTGCTATGAGTTCAAATGAATCAAATGCCTGCCGTACAGCCGGTGGTAGGGGTGTTGGTGCTAAACTGCCAGATGCTGCAGAAGTTACTGCTGTTATTTCTGCTCCAGGAGTACCGACAGTAGAATTGCCTTCATAAAAGATAGCATACCCCTTTGTGGTCCCTAGGTTTGGAGGTGTACCAGTTGTAGCAGTTAAAATGAAATATCCTCTTCTTATTTCATTTGGAGCAGAGTTAGTGTTGTATGCTATTTCTACAACCTTAGCTGGCACTGTTGTTATGGTTTCGTTTGTCTGTGGACTTGTAAGATTTACTCTCACTTCTGTGCTGTTTATAGTTTGGATGCTTCTGTAACCAACTTCCTGAAGCTTCTGTAGATGGTATGATAGAACATTGTCAGTTGTTATATTGCTGTTGCTGGTAGTAACATTATTAGCCGCTCGGATTCTTGTGTCCAAGTCGGGATATCGAATAATGTACATCACTTCTTCAGAACCTTGACAGCTGCTCGTGTTGGTACCACTACTACTGCTGTTCGCGCTGCCCCTATCATTGGTAATTTGTGCTCCTTGTTGCGCGGGCTGTTCTTCCTCTTCTGGACAGAGTTGTGCTAGCATCCCATAACCTCGTGTTGTCTCTTCTAACAATGCAGAGCCCGTATTGTTGGGATCCTGAATTACCCAGCCATCGGGTACTTGTATGCTGAAGCTATCATTTGTGCTTTGAAAGAATGTTGTTCTTGGTACTGTTGTTGCTGTTATTCCATTCTCAATTTCTCCAGGTTGGCTGGTCAGTGATTGTTGTGCGTTAGTTATAGTGAAATTGGAAGCCAAAATAATTACAGCGAGTGCTATTGTTGTTGCAGTTAGCCCTCTGGCCGTAGATGATAAAGCCAATAATTGTGATGTTATTCCCATAATTGTAGACTGGAAGAGACGGTCCACAGTAAAATAAAAGTTGTGGATTAATGATTCTATAGAAATATTCACATAAGGTGACTTCACGCAAGTACAGCTTAACTCACGTATACATAGAGCCCATCTGTCCCTCCTACTAGCTAATATCTATTGTAGTAACCTGCTTTGGAGATTATCATTAGTCAGAATTGGGATGGCTGCAGAGTAATAGTATTGGGGATTTCATAGTAAATAAAGCAGGACATTACATCACTAGTATTTCCCTTGCAATGGAGGAAGAATAGGAAGGGAAGCCATTTCCTAATGCCCACAGCAGAGGAGATAGAAAGAAGTTTGATGAGATGTTTGATATTTCTAGATTTACATCTTAGTTTGATTTTGTATGGTTCAGCCTATAAATACTCCATCGATACTCATGTCAATTCTACTTAATGGTTACGAGCAACTAAGCGACTGCATTTCACAAGTCGATTGATTATCAAAGTATAAGGATTCTTAAGGCAGAAGACACTGCAATTAAAACTATTTAATTCCAAGACCTTCTATGATGTAGCAAATAAATAAAGAAATAAAGAAATATAACTAATATCTATGCATTCTGTTTATGTTATAAACTTTTTTCCAATTTTCATCTTAAGCAATAAAGAACAAACCAGTATCCAATAGCGTAGCTGATTTTAGAATCACTTTCATGTAGCCTCGATTATCGTCAAGACTTCCAGAATGGAGTCATACTCAGCGCTGGCTATCAAGCTGTTTTATAAAAAGAAAGGGCCAGGCGCCGTTTTTACCGGCTGCGCCTAGCGGCCGAAGCAATTACGTAAGCCAGTCCTACGACTAGTCCAAAAGTCAGGGGTATCCATACCGGAAATGCTCTTGGGTCGATTGACTGCTGAAGGATGGATTCGAAGAAACCCGGGATCATACTGCTGAAGGGTTTGTAAGTCTTAGTATATTAGATTTGCTGTTATGAGCTGGCTGAAAAGCCCCTTAGATATATATACATTAAATTACCTTTTCAAGTATCAGTGATTATATATGAAGATGCAGAAGGAGATGCGCAAATTCTGCCCCCGTTGCAAGACTCATAGAGTCCAGACAGTAGCTCTATACAAGAGGGGTAAAGAGAGGGCAGGGGCTGAAGGCACTCTCAGGCACGCTGAGGACAAGAAAGGATACGGCGGCCAGAAATTCCCAGAGCTTAAGAGAACTGCCAAGACTACCAAGAAAATGACTTTACGCTATACTTGTAAAACATGTCAGTACAAGACGATGAAGCAGGGTCAAAGGATTCGCAAGCTGGAGATATGAGGACAGTGGCATGAAGCGGGAAAGCACTATGATTCCAAAGCCGAGGAGCTCGTTTCTTTCTGTTCAGTGTACAAAATGCGGCGAAAAGGCAGTAGTGTTTTCACACACGACCATTAACAGGAATTGCAAGTCGTGCGGCGAGCTTTTAGCAGAGCCTTCTGGCAGCAAGGCCAACATCATTGGCAAAGTTCTAGAGGTTCTAGACCAGTAATTTTTCTGTCAGCTCTAGCTCTTCTTTCGTATTCACATTTAGCGCGATTTCTTTCCTGTTCATGACCAAATAGTGTTCTTTCACAGGTTCAGTTCCTACAGCCATTGTGTTAAATATGGTGATGCCAGAATGGCAGTACTGATCCAATACTATGATGCTTGGCCTGACACCGATCCGCTCTACAAATCCTTTTTCAATTATTATCGAAATTGCTGGCTCGTGCTCTTGCCTGTCAGATATATAATTGAGGATTTCGTTGATTAGGTTAGAATTTAATAGTGGAATATCAGCCGGGACCGCCATGATCTTCTGGGGTTTTAATTTTGAAAGCAGCTGGGATAGGTCCTGGGAGTAGCCCTCGCCTGCGGTCTCAATTGTCTCAATGCCTTTTGATTTCAGAAATTGATTTGTTTTTGGAGTGTTAGGCGAGATTGCCGCAACAATGCGGTCAAACCTGTCTGAGACGGCTAAGGCTGAAATTACGCGCTCGACCATCGCAACACCATCCACTTTTAGGAGTGGCTTTTCCATGCTTGCTTTTTTCATTCTGCTTGCCCTGCCGCCGCACATTACTGCAGCTATCAAAAAAACGATATCACCTGAGGCATTGACGATAAGGATGACAGCACTATAAGAGTAGCGAGACGGGTTATCTCATTAGATGCACCAAGAACATCCCCAGATATTCCTCCAAAGCTTTTGCTAGAAACATACTTCAAGAGCTGTGCAAGGATAAGTGAAATGATCAGTGCGACAAAGCCGGCATAGCTGCTGGCAAATCCTACAATTATGACCATAATGCAAGTCGCCGCAAGCATCTTGTACCTATCCTTCATGGCCACAATGAAAGGTGAGTTAAACCCCTCCCAGGCAGACAGACCCCTGTAGGCAAGGAGCACCATCACATACTTGGCTATCACCTCAGCTGTTATTATGCTAGTGAAAATCGCCAAGCTGGACCTAAAGCCGATATTGAATACAATTATCATGCCTACAAAATACATCACAAGCACCGCCACTCCCGCTGAGCCAACTGCAGGATCGAGCATAGCCTTATGCTTAGCTTCCTTGCTGCCTTTTGCCATCAGCCCATCAGCGAAGTCGGCCAAGGCGTCGGTGTGGTGGACCCCGGTTAATATCACAAGGGCTCCAGTGATCAAAAACCCAATGAGCAGAGGATGCAGGAAATTGAAAATCCCTAGAGCCATCGCACCAATGATTAAGCCTATAACAAGGCCGGCGAAGGGGAACACATACATGTTCTTGGCAATGTAATAGATGTCCTGCTTCTGCTTGCTTACAGGCAATATCGTCAAAAATGCAAGCACCGACAGGATGGGCTTAAGTGATGCCAAGCACAAGCCCCCACCAGCCTGCCAGATATAGAACTGACATTACTGGGACAGATACTACAGTGCAGAAGAGCAATGTAGTGAGCTTCATTATTGAGATTGCCTCCTTGCATTTCTCAAGTGTAACAGGCTCTTGATCGTCGCCAAGGGTGTAGTGTCCTACCTTTTCAAGCCTTATACGCAATGCCCCTGCCATAGTGGCCATTGGGTAGCCCGCATTGGGGCTGAATGTCTTGCCATGGTCTCGTTGTAGAATGTTAAGGGAATTTTTCCAATCAGCTCCAAGTATTTTGGCCGATACAACCATCAAGAATGCAGTTATTCTTGCAGGAATATAGTTTGCAAGAGTGTCAAGCCTTGCAGACATCCACCCGACATCCTTGAAATAGTCATCCTTGTAGCCAACCATGGAATCGAGTGTGTTTATTACCCTGTAGACAAAAGCGCCGGCTGGACCAAAAAGCGAATAATAGAAGACGGGTCCTGTAATGCCGTCGACTGTACTCTCGCTTATGCATTCGATAGTTGCAGAGAGGATGTGCTGCTCATCGAGGTCGTCAGTTTTTCTTCTCACTATCATTGACAGGTTCTGCCGAGTGGCTTCCAGGTCGCAAGCCTCTAGGCAATTCACTATTGCCTTGACATGCACCTCCATGCCCTTCATTGCTATCGTAATCTTCAATATTATGGCAGACACAACGACAAGCTCAACGAGTCCTGCAAGATACCTGCTTGAGAATACAAGAAAATGGACTGTCAAAGCTACTGTTATAACGAGGGAGATGACAAAGATCGTTCCCTTGGCTTTTTCAGCGCCCCCTTTAAGCATTGGTAGAAAAAAGCCGATCAGCTGCCCAAGCCATGCCACTGGATGATACTTATTTGACGGGTCTCCCAACAGCCAATCAATGACAATGCCGCCGGCAAGCCCCCCAAGGAGATACAGCATCTAAAGCCCCACAACCTTTGATATCCTTTCCATATCGATACTCTCTTTTATTGCCTTTGCAATAAGGTCTATCTGCCAGTTCCATAGTTCCCGCGGAACATCTGACTTACCTGTCACTTTGCCAACAAGCGAGTCTTCTTCAGGCAGGTTGAACTCAATCTTAGGCAGTATGCCAAAGATTCTCTTCTTTGTCATCTTCTGAACCTCCTTGATCGCAGGTGCTAGAAGTGTGATGTCGCCTCTGAACTTATTTATTAGAAATCCTTTAACCAACCTCCTATGAACATGCTTTAGCAGTTGCGTCGTGCCGACGATGCTTGCAAAACAGCCACCTCGCTCAATATCGGCTACTATTATTACAGGTGCTCCTACCTCTTGTGCAAGCAGCATATTGGCAATATCATATTTTGCAATGTTGATCTCTGAGGGGGAACCTGCACCCTCAATAACTATTATATCGTTTTTGCTCCTTAGGCTTTCAAGTGCTTTCAATACTATCATAAAGCCCTGCTGTAGCACAAACTTCTCATAGTAATCTTTTGCATACATATCTGAGTAAAAGCGACCGTTCAGGAATACTGTGCTTCTGTACTCTCCAAGCGGCTTGAGTAAGATGGGGTTCATCCTCGGGTCTGGCTCTTTTCTTGCTGCAACTGCCTGTATTGCCTGGATCAGTGCCATCTTGGACCCGTCAGATGTAGTGAAAAAGTTTGAGGACATATTTTGTGCCTTGAATGGTGCTACTTTGTACCCTCGATCTGAAAAAAGCCTGCAGAGTCCGGTCACAATTGTGCTCTTGCCTGCACCGGAGGTGGTGCCCTGTACCATGATAAACTTGGCACGCCTAGTCATTGAAATCAAATGCCTCCAGTGCTTTTAACACTAGCATGTTTTGCTTATGCATCTTGACCGACAATCTGATGTATTGGGTGCCCATGCCGGTGAAGGTGCTGCAATCTCTTACAAGCACACCAGTTTTCTTTAGCAATATATCTCTAAATTGTGTTGAATTCCTACCTCGGAGATGGACAAGAAAATAGTTTGAGTCTGACCTTAATGGGCGAAAGAATTTGAGTTTTCCGATATTATGATACAAAAACTTCCGCTCTTTTTTGACAAGCACCCTTGCTTTTGATAGATATCTTCTATCTGGCAGAGCATACACTCCTGCGACCTGTGCAAGACCATTTACATTCCAGGGGATCTTATTTGCTGACAATTTCTTTGCAAGAGTTGGATTGCACACGCCATAACCGACTCTCAAACCGGCGAGTCCAAATGACTTGGTAAGTGACCTCAGGATCACGAGGTTATCAAATTCTGATATGTGCTCAATCATCGTGTTGGTGTCAGGGTTGTCCGCCAGCTCAATGAAGCATTCATCAAGCAGGATTCTAGTCGAGCTATCAACATTTTTGATAATTTTCATTATCTGCATAGTAGCAAGAATACCCGTAGGGTTGTTTGGATTACAAAGAAATATTGCGTCAGCTCCTCTTGCTTTTTCAATTACTTGATCTGCATCAAGTTCAAAATTATGCAGCGGTACAAACGTCACCTCTGCACCAGCTTTCTTAGATGCAAGCTCGTATTCACAAAAAGTGGGTGCAGGGATAACTACGCGCCCCTTTACAAAGGCGGCTGCCTGTACAAACCAATAGATAACTTCTACCGCTCCATTTCCCACGCTTATCCATTCTGCATCAATGCCTAGGTAGCGAGACAGGCTTTTCTTCAGCTCTACGCACTCAGGGTCAGGGTACTTCTGAGCAAGTGAATTGATATTCATCTTGACAGCAGCTATCGCCTTTCTGGGCGTACCAAGAGGATTGATGCTTGAGCTGCAGTCAAGTTTGACAAGACGAGGGTCTACTGAATGAATGCCACCATGAGAGCAGGCTTTCATCTCTTGCTGATAATAACCTCCTGTTCTCCCATTAGTTCAATAGCCGATTAGTATGAACTATATTTAGAATGTTTGTACTGGGCCTAAGATTATTAAAGATAGTCATGAAGTCCTTCTTTCTACCAGAAGTGTGTGTCAGTCTGCCGCCGCCTTTTATAACCGGCCCTTTTAATATATGTATGCTATCCTAAGCATGCTGTGTTGTGATCTCTCCTAGAATTATGTAAATTTATTTTTATTAGAAATTCCATAACTTTGATTTTAGATATGAGTACGTAGCAGACCATAATGAAGCAGCAAAGTGACCTCACCTTAAAAAGCGATAAAAAGCGAGCAGATGAAATTGTCTAAATCTTGTATTGCTACAATTGGGCACATCCATTGTAAATAGCCTCCTCTTACTCTGCGTTGCCTAGAAGTGGTAAGAAAACCATACGTTCTATAACTGATGTCTACTACATGGTAGCAACAATTAGTTATATCAAATATCTGCATTGTTTCCCACAAGTGGAAATATGCAGAAAAATAAGGCGCCACATTTGCGTGTTATCCTCAAAGCCACATCAGATATCTTCCTCGAGGCATTATTGTTGAACTATTAGCAAAGGATATTTTCCCACCACATAGCAGCATTTGCATGTTCGCTTTTTTAGCAGCTTTAAATTATTAAGAAAAAATTCTATTTCGGAATAGAAATGCATAAGGAATATTTAGAGTGGGCATAATAGTTATGTGCTGGATTCAATTGTTTAATTTTTGTGTTCCTATGAAGTTTCTAGCTAGCCTAGGCAACACTATCATACGTAACATCCAATTTTCTGTTTAGCAGCGTGCGCTTTTTGTCGAAGAGGTATTCGTCTATTATATCTAAGGCGGTACGGATGTAATCATCAGTTATCAATGAGGGCATCCTCAACCTAGTTGTTTTTGGCAGTAATGCATTTATTTTCTGCAGGAGCTCAAATTGCTTGTCTACATCTATTTCATAGCGGCACTGCTGAATTAATGAAGACAAGAGAGAAGGATAATGACTAGCCATGCTATATGCAATAACTTAATGCTCAACGTTGGATATAAGGTTATTATCGAAATAGTGAATCAAGGGTAGAGAAAATCTTTTGAAAGTAACTCACAGAGGAGAAAAAAGTGTTTGAAGCATCTATTGTTGAAACTATGGTTATTTTTTTGGGTTGTTGTAAGTTGGTTGGTGAATAGCAGAGCGTTTGTTACTACGCGCGATATCTTAATCGTACATTCATTTCATTGTACAATAATTAAAACAGCGTGGAGTAGCTTTTCAATTATTATTATTTCATCCATTCTCTACTTTCCAAGTATTCGATAAGTCTTACCATTTCCTCTAGTCTCGCTTGACCGCCCATCTGACCTTTGCATACTTCATAATGTCTTAGCAGATTCCTGTCCTCTTCTTCAGATACGCTGTTTTTCTCTTGTATAGATTTGAAAAATATATCCTCTTTTGAGGTGTGGTCGGAGACAAAGATCGCATACGATTTTAAAAATCTTGCAACAGGTTCTTTATTTCTATTGTTCCATTTGAGTCCAACCCCGGCTCCTTTGCTATCGCTACCATCATCGTGTTCTATGAGTGCATCCAATTCACGCCTAAGCATGTTTGCTATCCTTCTTCCAAGCTCATGCTCGATGAGGAATTTTCGGATATCTTCTGAAAAGCCATCTTTACTTCTTGTAATCGGAAAGTACGCTTTTTCTTCCTTTCCATGGTGGAACGCATCGATAAACACTTCCATGACAACAGAGATTATTTGAATATCTTCTATTGATATATCCTCATTAGCATACAACCTATCAGAGCATCTCTGTGCGACGTTTCCTATTCGCCTTACAATTAGGTGTTCTTGTATTAGGTTGTCAGTTGAAGAGTAAGAATCCATGTTAAATTCTACATACATTATGCCTATTTCATTATTGGTACAAAAAAGTTATCAACCATAAATGTGCATGATGGCTAGAAACACTGATAGTTAATATCCGATGAATAATATATGTTTCACTCACAATATGATGCTGTCAATATTGTGTATGAATCCTAGAAATATAGTCTTCAAGGTTGGGTTCATGAAAGGGAATTTCCCGACCAGTGCTATTATCGGGCTTTAAAAAATATATATCCATTGTTGCAGTTATTTCGATCTGATTTTGAATCTGTTAGCTCTTGATGACATTTCAAGGTGAATGCTTTTTCTTCTTCTTCTTCTTCGTCTTTCTTACGAAAACGTTAGTTTAGGATTTTGCTAATGATTTTTTTACTTTTATTCTCGAGGTCTCGATCTGTTCTATATATTCTCTAGATATTGTTATTAATTAATGGAAGACTAAAACTAAATGTAGATCCTCTCCCATCAGAATTATTCTCAGCCCATATCTTACCACCATGAGCTTCAACAATATTTTGTGAGATAAACAGGCC
>JBKPNF010000159.1:0-4126 GCA_046732455.1 Thermoproteota archaeon
GCAAGTGGGCCAATTTTAACAGATTTAGAAGTCTTATTCATACCCCTTGCTGTTGAAATTCTGTGTATTGCGTCGTTTGTTGTAGCATTAGGTCTGTTTACGGTAAAAAGCTGGTGGGTTTGGCTCGTTGCAGTTGTGTTGTCAGCCATTGGATTAGTTGTTAATGTCATCTCGTTAATTATCCCAAATATGTTTACAATGGCTGGTGCCGTTGTTGGCTTTGTCATCAATGCCATAATATTGTATTACCTCTCTAGAAGAAACGTGAGGCAGTACTTTGGGAATAAAGCGTCTGCAAGGGAGTCTTCATCAACAACAACAACAACTACGGGGGGAGGAATTTGACAAAATGACGAGAATGGTTGTTACATCTATTCATCATCCCTTCTGTCTGCAAAATGGGCTGGCAGATTCTTACAATCAGCTATAATTCACAAGGTGCTGCAATAACGTTCATTATAATTCTTCGTAGTAATATAATTTCTTGGTTGTTTAACCTTAGCTAATAATGGAAGAAAAGTGGGCAATAGCCAGTCAATCTCTAGGCGTGACTTTCTAAAGCTGATGGCTGCCGCCTGTACTGTCATTACGTTTGCACCCTTTGTTGATTGGGACAAGATTTTGGCAAATTGCCTCGACAGGTGTGGTTCAAAGAGCGAAAGCTGAGCTTCCTGATGGATCTCAGGCAAATATCAATACATTTCAAATCAATCATTGAGAAGCAGTGATATATCCCAAAACTGATGATCCTCTTTTAAACAAGGATGCCTTTAGGACTTGGCAGCTTATACGGTTACCCGCCGAGCTTGGCGGTGACAAAAATGATGTTTCTGCTTTTAGAGTATACAGTGCTGTGTGCCTCCTAGCAGATAGCACCTTTAACATATTAGCCGTTCTAACGGGTGGCCTTAGTCAAATCTGTCTTGGATTCCACCAAATCTTCGTCAATATTGTAAAGCAACCGCCTTATGCAGTGAGAAACTGCAGTGATACTCCACGCTTTCTGTCGTATCGGAAAAGGAATGCTTCATCTGACCTAATAGGTATAGGTTCTATAATCTCGTTTTCGCAGCTCGAGCACTTAACAGTGCTCATGTGCCGTAGATAAGACGCGCACCAAAAGCATGAATTGCAGAGAACAAAATAACGGTGGCTATTACTCCTCTTGCTCAAGTGCGGTTCAGTTGTCGCCTGTGACTTAGCAGTTGTAGTTGCAGTAGACATGGTTCGACAAGGCAGAGCTCATTAGATATTCCTTGCCAATAGTAACTTTATAGTCTATCGTAAGCTATGCGGATCTATATTGTCCTAAATCTTTTAGGACGATGCAATTTTTGTAATAGTGATGATTTAATTGTAATGAGGTTGATTGGAAACTCCGATAACTGTTCATGAACTCCCCAATCCCCAAGAGAGTTACGGAGCGACACACCATCTAGCTCTATTATTATTATTATTTTTATTCTCCATCTCTATTTTTTCAGCGATATCAAGTTATGAACGATATAGTATTGGCAAAGATATGTCTAAGCCAAGTCATCGGCAACTGCATTAATATCTTCACTTTCTAATGTAGCGAAGCTATGTAATACAAAATCCCGTCTCGCTTCCAAACTGAATACTTGCTGCCATTTCCAAAAAGTAGCTCAGCATTTTGCCATTAAATACTATATTGGCCATATTTAGCCGGATGGTAGAAAATAAGTTCACCTGTGAGGCTTGTGGCGCATCGTTTAGCACGCATGAAGGATTAGTGAATCATAATGTCAATTCTCACGGTGCGGCTGTGGGGGAACAACTAAGACAAAGTGAAGAAATACAAAAGCAACGGGCGGAAGAGTAGATAGGACAGCTGTTGCAAAAGATGAAACTCCCTATACCTTATTCACATGTTATAAGCCGCTTCAATCCAACATATTTTTGTCATAGCTAATACACTATAAGTTAAACCTGCATTGTTTTTGTTGAAGTATAATTGACTGAGTCCTAATTTTGAAGTTTTTTTAGTTGAGTCCCTCTGGGCCCGCTCTAATATTAGTTCTTTTTATAAGGGTTCTGCCTTAAACTGATAGAAGTTAGCTTTAAACTTTTAGATCGATTCCTTACTGAGCGGCTTTTTCATCCGTCTGATGGTCTGTCTGAATCCTAGTGATTTCTTTGCTACATGGTCTTTCAATTCTTCGTAGTTCAGCTCAAATAGAAGAAGTTACGTAGAGTTTTGCCGAGGGCTAGAAGGCACCCTCTAAGCAGAGTGCCTATAAGCGATGAGCTGCATGAAATATTAGACACAGCAGACCTTGCAGGTAAGGCACTGAAACTTATCTTTACTAGTATCGTAACAGACTAGCATGTTATTTACTCACTTGCAGACGGTCGTAATAGTACCCTTATTCTTTTTCCATTGTCCTATCTTTTTAGTGCAGGTTCAGTGTCGCCAAAGCTTTTTTGGCTTGCTGTTAGCTTCATCGAGAATCGTCCAAACATCTAGCATTGAAGAATGATGAGATGAGTGTGGCAAAAGAAGTTGAGAATCGAGCTGGAAAATTATGAAATACAATAATATTATGATATGAAAACCATAAAATAAAGAAAGGAGATACAAATTTATCAAAAAATGAGTGGACGACATTATATCCTTTTATAGATCTCCATGAGATTCACTCTGTTGTGACACTTCAAAGAGGTAAATGGAAGAAGAGTTTTGCCGTCATGTATCCACATTCACTATAAAAACTTCGCAACGGGAATTGATTTTTCCTTATAGTCATGTAAAATGTTGTATTTTCAGTTGTTTGGAGGTAATTTCACGGTTTTTACCTGTCGAAGTGGCTGAAGTAGATTACCATATAATGATAGGACATATGATTTTTTAAAAATCTGATAAAGGTATTAAATGTTATATTTGGCACTTCAACGACATGAAGCTCAAAGCAAAAAATGCCTATACTTTGACAGTACTTGGACTAGGAGCATCAGTTGTCGAAGACATTGGTGATGATATAACTGTACAACAAAATGTGATACTAAAATGAAGAATCGTGATAGAGATCCAGATAAGGATATGAATAGATTCAGAATATTGAATGTAGACCCTGCCACAATTCCAAAGTATATCCAGAATTCTAGCTATGGAGATCACAGCCTTGTTCTCTACCCTCGTTTGGAACAATTTGAAGAATTTTATATTGAATGTTGCAAAGATTCAATTTTAGAAAGAAACGAAACATTTATTCTTCTCACATACTATCAACATGTTTCTGCAGTAAGAAAAAAGATGCATCTTCTAGCAGGGATAAATGCAGCAAAGTATGAAGATGACGGCGCATTGGTAATCCTAGATTCTGAAGAGGCATATAGGGCGAGTGTGGAACAAACCAGAAGAGATAATTTTATTATCATTTTAACTAACGTATTAATGAAAAATACACAAGAACGTGACAAAAAAGGAATCACATTGGTTATTGACCAAGGTACTTTTTTCCTAAATAAAAGATTACCTGAACTCATTTCACATGAGGCATCATTGCTCAATCCATTAGATGCTAATATTAGGTGCTTTTGTTGCTATCATAAGAAGGATTTTAGTGTGCTTCAGGAAGAGCAAATAAAAGGAATATTTAAGCATCATTCGAATAATTTGGTTTTAGCATAGCAAGAAAAACTCCCTCCTAAATTCAAGATAGGTAAAATACTCTGGCTGGCTACTCTGTGTCACTAAAGGAGGGCTTCATCATTAACCGATCGTTAGAGGCAGCACAGAGAGAGAGAAATACCAGGTTGCAATTTTAGAAAGCCTCAAGAAAGCCCATTGGGTTCAAAACATCATAGTGAGGGAAAAGTTTCATTTGGCCTTGGACAGAGAGAACATTTGAACTAACTGCACCGAATATCAAAATTAGGCTCACACGAAATTGTCTGCAGAGGTTTTGAAGTTAATGGCTGGAAGCTACAATAGAGCCAGAGCATAATTAAGAGATCATATCAACAAATTGAGATGTGCAGATACTGTTATTATTTTACGGAATCACAGAGATATTGCCATTAGGAACTTATAGAAAGCACGGAATTTACGTCGTGGCAGTAAATTTTTACTTCGAGGATACAGAATGGAAAACAACGTAAGCAT
>JBKPNF010000160.1:0-4558 GCA_046732455.1 Thermoproteota archaeon
CGCATCCGCAATATTATTATGGATATGGCAAGGCTGTCTGAACATTCAGTACTTACTGCAATTGAATCCTATGAAAAAGGAACGCGCGCGAAAAGGACGATTCATGAATGGTCAGAGCAGCTGCGAGTTTTGCAAGATGAAGTTGCAGATTTAGCAATTGAGCTTATCGCAAGATATCAACCTGTGGCGACCGACCTTCGGTTCATCCGATCATGCATGGAAATAGCTTACGGATTCTCGAGGTTCGGGCGTTACGCATATGATATTGTAGATGTCCTTGAAACTATGGGCTCGGTAGCAGACTGTGACAAGAGCGCAGTTTTAGAAGCCGCGACTACAGTCAGAAGTATGATAGGTATAAGCGTTCAAGCTCTCTACTCAAGGGACAAGAATGCTGCAGAGAAGCTTTATCAAATGGATGATACCATTGATGCGCTATATCGAAAATATCTTCACGAAATTTTCAGCCCTTACTCAAAGGATGATAAGAGATTTGCTGACCCTCGCTGTTACACTTCTGCTTTGCTCATTTTGAGATATTTAGAGCGCATTTCAGACCATGCGTGCTATATTGGAGATTCAGTTCATTACATTGTAACTGGAGAATCTCGCCCGAGGAGATAAATGAACGTTACATAGACTTTAAGGCTCACTATCTCTGTTCTTTCAGTAAGAACTCACCAAAGCAGCCAATATTGTTCTAGGTTCCATCTATTATATTGTTCAGACAAATGAACAAAATCATAAGAATTTTCAACGTAGAATGTGATTGCAGGCTTGTCCTTCTTCTATGCCGAACAGCATTAGAGCAGATATTCCAAAGAATTATCAAATTAATAGGACCGATAGTAAAGTAACCAACCACCGAATTTCTAATTTTTCAAATCTGAAGGGTTATACATTTTAACATTAAATTCGATGGTTAATGCTCATACCCTTCTTCGAAAACCTCTGGATACAACAAACAAATATCAGGTGTTAGTAAATACGGTTTTTGCAATATACAGGTATAGTATGATAAATACAGCAAGTGAATCAATTGAGTGGATGATATCGCTAAAAAGAAGCAATTAGACTGGGACATCAGATAACTAGGGTTTTGAGAGCTTCACTAGGTCAGACAACTTGATATGATATCAACCAGCAGAAGAAGTATTTCTTGAAGTGATATCTGTTTCAGTTCCATCTGGGTACCTTATGATAACTTTTTCACTCCCAGTGGTTAGCGGTATCCTAATATTCTCTGTTACTTTTCTCTTTGTTATCACTGCTTCTCCAACCCGTCGTATTCTCTTTCTGATCAATATTTCCTCTCCAAGCAGTGGAAGTACCTCTTGAGTATTCGAGCTACCCTCATAAAGCGGCGCTAAGTCCCCCTTGAGAGCTTCTTTCTTTTTTCTTACCGCCTTCTCATCGCTTTCTGCCTTTCTCCCACCATCACCACCAATAATTCCTTTCACAGAGGATAATATGCTTTCAAGTCCATCTTTGGAACCTAATTTCTTACCGTTAACGTATACCTCTTCGTACTTCATTGGCACCTCTATCTTTGCAGTGCCCGTTACCCATCTCTTTTCTATTATGAAGTTCTGTGTTGTAATCTTCTTCGAGATAGAATATTTATTGGCGACAACTGGAACAACCTGTATGTCAGTGCTTTTTTTCTGCTGTTCTTCATTTATCTTTGAGTCCATATGTGATGGTGACGACATTATCGCTTCTCTGTAAAGATGGCATTTTATGGCATATAAAAATTAGGCCAAGTTGATTTCCACACCAATTAAATGGATTCATAAAAGCAATAATAAAAAAAGCTTTGAAAGCAGAGCCTATCGTGATAGCTCCTTGTCGTCGTCGGCAGCACTAGAGCCATGTCTCGAGAAGATAATAAGAAAGAAGAGTGATATTCATGATGTCATATACACACCTTTTTTCTCTCGCTGTCTGAAGTCTAGCATACGCTCTCGGAAGCAGACGCTGATGAGGTGGTGTGTGATATTAGAGGTTTTGCATAGGCGATAGCATGATCTCACTTTGCCAGTCCGTACTGTAGTCGTGAGTGTAGTCCAAGCGCTTAAGCATAAAACTACACAGTAGCGGTCTCTTTGTGATTATGACATTCATTATGCAAACGTCTCTGGTGAAATCAGAGTCATTTTTTCAACCAGCTTGTGCCCGCTTAAATTCTTATGGTCGTCAATATCACTGTGAAAAACAAACACCTTATGACACTCATGGCAAATCCATACTGCTTTTAGGTCGTCAGGGTGCATTATATCTCTTCCCAGGATAGAATCGCGTTGTTAATTTATGGATTGATCAATTATCTTGATAGTTTTTGTTCAAATATATTTCACCCCAGGAGGTGAAAAAAAAGTTATTGCTGTCTTTGAGGTATACTCCAAGCTGTATTTTCTCTTCTTGGTAAATTTTCAATGATTGCAGACACAATTACTGGTACTGACAGAAGTAACTGAAGCATTGAAATAATAGCATTCAAACAAGGAGGATTGTTGTCACAATTAACTTAAGCCACAAGCAAAAACATAGATGACAGAATAGGGTGATGAGGACAATTATGAGCTTGTGGCATTTGAAGAAAATATCGAGGCTGTCTATAGCACAGATACAAGTAGCACAGATTAGAAGTCTCCAAGATAATAGCCATAAAGAATCAGTAGTGGAATAACACTATGTCGTATTATCTAAAGTAATCAAATATCCATGTAAAAAGCTATAGATATCGTTAATTGTAATTCTGTTTATGTTTTTGTGCAGCTCTAAAATGCAATAGAAAATGTAAACCAAGAGAATGTGTTTAAAACCTGTAGAGATCTTGTGCCAATGTAATCACTGGAAGCTGTCGATGGACAAAAATAAAACTGCAAAGTATAAACCACATCTTGGATCCTGCAATCTGAGAAATGCATACAAACCCTAGTCCAAAGAGTAGAGGTTAATTTCTTATCCGCCTAATTTTTTTAGTAGCGCGACCTTTACCAATAGTATAACTCCTCTTAATCAGTGTCTAGGTAGCTAATGGGGAGGCAAAACTTGATCCTCTTCCAAAACATGCCTCGACACACGGTCCATTAGATGGAGTAGAAAATTATTGCGCTATAATATCGGGCCTTGCTGAGAGTTTCATCGTTTAGCCATGTAGAGTAATGCTCAAATTTTGTTTTAATTATTGTGATAGGTTGAGCTTTGGATGTCATAGGTAGCTATTACTATAGATTAGGGAAAGTATTAAAATTACAGTTAATGAAATCATAGCTTATTAGAGCTATCAGACTATTCTAATAATGCATTACAGTAATAAGAAAAGATATTGGATACAGTTGAATCATCTAGATTATTAGACAATAGTAAAGTGTGCATGGAAAGACTAGAGGGCACGATAGACGGTCAAAGAACTTCCAAAACGCAAGAGGTATTTAAGAGAGAATGAAGAGAAGAAAAGATTTAGTTACGAATCCTTCCATCATGGCGGATGCAACGAATACATCTTAGAGTGATGAAGCAACAATGAGAAGGACGAATAGTATAACTGTAGTATGTTATTATAAATACATACTAATGAATATTACTAGAGTAATTTATCGAAATCAAAATAAGCGATTCTAGGAGTGTCGTAACAATGACAGATCAATTTGCTTTTTTAGGAGATAAATGCAAGGCGGCGGCAATTGCCGCTATGGCCTTGGGTGTTCTCTTATTATTGCCAGCTAGTCTTGGGTTTGGGGGAACAATCATAGGAGTAGCCTATGGGCAGTTCAATCTTCCCCTTCTCGAAGAGGAACCGGATACGGGAACTGATACTGGAGGAACTGATACTGGAGGAACTGATACTGGAGGAACTGATACTGGAGGAACTGATACTGGAGGAACTACGACCACTACTACACCTGCTCCTACGACCACTACGACCCCTAGTACTCCCGCTACTAGCATACAAGATCTATCCACGTATTTGATGGCTGACAGAAACGTAGACCCCGTACGAGGATTCATAGGCAGCAGCCTACCTTCTCAAGGCGCCGGTGGTACTCTTACTCCTGCTGGTGACAGTGGTCATATTGCAACTGGGCGATTCAGACTATTTGCAAACGAAAGCCTTGTTCGAAGTTTTGTAGCGGAAATGAATGTAGCAGCAATTGATGGATCATCATTTCACAATGTTACTATTCGGGAAGGTGCCCCTCATCGTTTTGATGTGACAGGAGGTAATGGGACTTCAGCAGCTAGTTCACGTATAGTAGGCACCGTCTTCCTTGATGGTAGCCCGACACCAGTCATAGATAATGTTCCAATGACACTAACACTTAGAGGCCAAACTCTTGCCATACAAGGAATTGATATTGATGAAACAAGGTTAACAGATACAGGAGTACGGGACACCTTAAGTGTAATTGATGGACAATCAATCTATGGAACCATACCCAGACTATAGAGTCAGCAACGGCTGTTCATGTAGCATCAAGAGCATAGCCTCTTCTTTTTAATATAGAAGATAAGGTCCAGCCCTGCGTCAGCGCAGGGCTGCAATCTATTTTTA
>JBKPNF010000161.1:0-4987 GCA_046732455.1 Thermoproteota archaeon
GGGTATTTCTCAGCGGCTGGATCCTCTATAATTTCCTCAAAAGTCTTACCGCACTTTAAGCAAGTCTTGCTCATCTGCAAGGGATGATGGTCTGGATATTATAAGTTATTAGGATTACAAAAAACTGCTAAATCTTCGCCATTCCTACAGAATCGCAATCTATTCCGGCTTGATACAAAAAGTAGCATTGCTGGCTTTGTGATGAAATAATCTTTATTATGAATGTCATTTCTTATTGAACTACTTTTGAGGATGTCAAAGCACTCATCATCATCTTGGCTGTGCCTCACTCCTGCTCCCTAAGCCTTTTTGGCAATGGTGCTCCGATATTTCAATACAGTTTAGTACATCTTATCTACGGGCTAAGAATGTGGAGAAATAAATTTTATACACCCCCTGACCAAATAGAATCATGTCAGCAGTAAAAGAGCAATTTTTTGATAAAAAACCGAAAGAGGAAGCGCAAGAGAAATTTAGTCTTCTTGAGTAAGAGAAAAATCTGAAACGCTTATTAAAAAGCGGATTTTATATCCGAACCGGAGTTGCTGCATTTTGCATCTTGCAGCTTGACCCAGCTTATTATTACATAGATATGCTTCGTACAGTGTTGTATTCATATCCTCCTCCTCCTCTTCTTCTTCTTGTCGTTTCATTGCCAAAGCCAAGCAATAAAGTACTCGAAGTCGCTTTATGTCTTGTTGTAAATGATGCCCCCCGCCTTCGGATGTTCACTGCAAGCCCAAATCAAAGACAAGCAAACAGATGTAAAAAGCAGCTTCAGTCCTAGGCTTGCATATACCCGCAAAATCTGTTGTTAATGTTCGACGTTCAGCTCAGGTGCTGTCTGTATGGGGGACTTGTTTGGCTTATAACATTAAAAACTTGGGCAAAGTTTGGCAACATTATTATACTTTCTGAGTTCAAATTGACACGTGAAGGTTCGCTGTCCTGACTGCAAGGGCACCGCAGAATTAGCAGACGATTTTTCATTCGTCAAGTGTTCTAACTGTTCCTTCGATATGACTTATGGCGAATACGTGAAGTACATAGCATATAAGGACTCGCGCTACAGGGATATACTTTCAGACTACAAATAAAGA
The DNA here is from genome assembly GCA_046732455.1 of Thermoproteota archaeon. GTDB lineage: Archaea > Thermoproteota > Nitrososphaeria > Nitrososphaerales > Nitrososphaeraceae > Nitrososphaera. The sequence goes on from JBKPNF010000161.1 coordinate 1,101, forward strand.
CAAAATTCCTTAAGACTGTGGTTGGGAGAGTTTTTATCTGAGGAATCTGTTGAAACATGAGATCTAGCCTTTCAGCAAATTAGAATATGTTATCATTGCAGGCTCTAACATACTGCACCTATTCACAGCCGATAACCAAAGCATAATTGATTACTTCGGGCGCATGTTAATTCTGTTCTCAAGTTTGTAGGATTAACATGGTATGGCGTATCTATCTATTGCAAACCCACACAGCTATACAACATAAGACCTGGCGCAGGGTGCTATACATTCCATGCGACATCCCTTGCAAGACACAGTTCATCATCTTTATTCCCATATGATCAAATTGCTGCAGAAAGATTCGTCAAAATGAAGATACGTGAAAACAGAAAGTTACTCGAGCTCTATGTACAAGATCTCAAGGAGTTTGTTAAGATATTTGAGTTAGATACAACTTGAAGCTCTCATCTTCGTTCCCAAACTCGTCCTCATCTTCGCCGAACTCTTCCTCAAAATTGTCGTCAAAGTTATTGTTGTCTTCGGACATGCTTGAATGAGGCTGATCGACTGAACGCTTGTTATAAATTTTGCCAACTAGCGGATATGGCTCTTTGCTAGCCCGCCTTTTGCCTGACAGTCACCATGCAAGGGCAAATGGCCACAGTGCACCGCGTTATCTTTCCTGCATCCTGCGGCAAACTTGCCACTATGTATGTGTGAAGCTCCTGAGGGTGAAGACATTTAGTACACAGAGGATCGTTGTATGGCAACTGTCGTATTATTATACTGTCTGATGTATTAAGCTAATCCAGTCAGCTTTTTATAGCTAGAAAATGTCTCATGCAATCATATGGGCCGAGTGGACAAGGGCGTCAACTGCAGCGTAGTTGGCTGTGGAAACCAGGCCGAGCGCTCGATGAGTGGGATTAAGGCCAGCATGGCCTCCGATCTAGGATTGGGTGGAAGCAAGAGGGTCTATCTATGCAGGGAGCATTACAAAGAGTGGAAAAAAGTTACCAAGGAAGACAGGGAAAACGAAAGGGCCAGATGGGCTTAAATTAGATACAAGATTATGATTAGGATTAGGATATGCGACTGCTGCAGCTCCATTCAGATTTTATTGAATATGAGCCGATTGAAAAAGAGATAAGGGACGCTGAAGAAATCGCTCTCCAATCTAAGATCAGGCTCGAAGATCTGGTGGTAGCTTTTGTAGCAGTTGAGAACAGAGACGACGAAAGCGTAGCCAAGATGGCAGTCGACGAGATTAAGAAATATCTTGACACGGTCAAGAGCAGCCGTCTGCTAGTATACCCTTATGCTCATCTGAGCTCTGACCTTGCGCCGCCAGCTCTTGCAATAGATATGATCAAATCTGTTGAGAGCTTCGCCAAGGGATCGATAAAACAAGTCTATCGCGCTCCTTTTGGATGGACAAAGTCATTTAATATCAAGGTAAAAGGTCATCCGATGGCCGAGAACTCTAAGAAGATTTCAAAGGAGGATGAGCACAAACACTCTGACCCATCGCACAGAGAAAAGGAATCATCTGCACTCAAGGACGAGGAAAAACTACAGTCGTTCTGGTACATCTTGCAGCCTGGCGGACAGATGACCCCTGTCAGCAAATACAACTTCAAAAAACAGGATCAGAATCTTCAGATGCTTGTAAATTATGACATATCAAAGAACAGAGCAGTCAATGAACAACCTGTACACATCCGGCTGATGAAGAAATTGGCGATAGCCGACTACGAGCCTGCATCAGACGCTGGCAACATTCGTTTTTATCCAAAAGGTAGGCTAATGAAGTCGCTCATCGAGCAATATATCACAAGGCGAGTGATGGAGTATGGTGGAATCGAGGTCGAAACACCCATAATGTATGACACCAAGCACCCTTCGCTTCAGAGCTACTTTAACAGGTTCCCAGCAAGGCAGTACAGTATCACTTCAGACGACAAACATCTATTCCTGCGCTTTGCTGCATGCTTTGGCCAGTTTTTGATGGCCAAGGATTTCAATATATCATACAAGCATCTACCCCTGAAATTATACGAATTGACAAGATACTCATTTAGGCGCGAAAAAAGTGGTGAGCTAGTCGGCTTGCGTCGACTCCGAGCTTTCACCATGCCTGACTGTCACGCATTTTGTAGAGACTTAGATCAGGCAAAGGATGAGTTTCTCAAACGCTTTGATCTGTCAATAACTGTGCTCGCCGATCTTGGGCTAACAATCAAAGATGTAGAAATGGCCATAAGGTTCACTGAGGACTTTTACAACGAAAATAAAGACTTTATCAACAGTCTTATCAACAGGTTTGGCAGGCCGGTGTTAGTTGAAACATGGAAAGAGCGCTTCTTCTACTTCACACTCAAATGGGAGTTCAATTTCATCGATGGCCTTGGGAAGGCATCAGCTCTCTCTACTGACCAAATAGATGTTGAGAACGGCGCGCGCTATAACGTGGAGTTCGTTGAAGAAGATGGCACCAAAAAGAATCCCATAATTCTGCACAACTCACCTTCCGGTGCAGTAGAGCGGATAATTTATGCGCTATTGGAAAAATCTGCCAAGATATCCAAAGAAGGTGGCATTGCTTCGCTGCCACTCTGGCTGTCACACACGCAGGTTCGTGTAATCCCAGTCAGTCAAGAGCACATTGTACACTGCGACAAGGTACTGGCAGAGCTTACTGAAAACCAAATAAGGGCCGACATCGATGACCGCGATGAAACGGTAGGCAAAAAGATACGTGAATCTGAAACCGAATGGGTGCGCTACACTGTAGTCATTGGCGACAAAGAGATCAACTCTGACAAGCTGATCGTACGCGACAGAAACGAGGGCAAACAGCGCGAGATTACTCTGCATCATCTAATAAATGAGGTCAAGGCGCAAACAAGGGATAAGCCATACCTCCCTCTGAACCTTCCGCAGCGCCTGTCAGCTAGGCCGCAGATTATCGTCTAGCATATTTTCGCGACAATATTCTGTACAATGTCTGTGTAGCCAGCGTGCCTTCGCGGTAGTCTCCATTTTTCGAGGCAACCTCTACCATGTCCACTCCAATCAGGCAGGCTGATAAATTTATTGCCTTGACCAATTTTAATACCTGAAATGGATCAAGGCCAAATGGTTCCGGTGTGCCAGTACAGGGTACATATGGCAGATCGTAGGCGTCAATGTCAAATGAAATGTAGATTTTTTTACCTGCAGTCACCTTTTGCAAATGCCTTTCAACAGCGTCAATATTGTTATGCACCTGCCATGCATCAAAGGTTGTAACACCATTTTTGCTAGCGGTTTCGTTCTCTTCTTTGTCTGTCTGTCTGATACCTATCTGGATCAGGTTTTCGCCCGGGATATATTTCAGCAAATGATAGAAGGGGGTGGTATGGCAGATCTTCAAGCTTTCATAGTTAGCCTTCATGTCGCGGTGAGCATCAAAATGTATCACTATAGGCTCTTCTTCTGCAAGCGCCTTCAGCTGATAGTATGATAGCGTATGCTCGCCGCCGAGCATTACTGGGATCTTGTTGTCTTTGCGAAGTGAAGCAACTACCTTTGAGATTGTTAAATCAAGATGGTCAAGCATGTTGATGACAGTCTCTGTCTTGGGCAGCTTTAGGTCGCCAAGATCAAATATGCCGACAAGGTCATGAATGTTGGTCTTTTCATCCAGCATGAATGTCTCGCTCTGGAGAGCAGAAGTTCGCCTTATTGCCTCCGGTCCCCTCGATGTCCCTTTGCCAAAGCTGGTGGTGATATCAAGAGGTACACCATAAATAACTACGTTTGCTTCCCTGAATGAAATTCTGTTCGGTATGTCTGCAAAGCTATAACCTGCCTTTGTCCTTTCTGGCACTATAAAGAGCGAAAGTATATCCAACTCACACAAT
>JBKPNF010000162.1:0-3286 GCA_046732455.1 Thermoproteota archaeon
CCTTGACAGACAGGTTCGAGCAGGAAATAGAGGCAACTGGACATCTTATCGATTCGATGATATTGACGAGAATATTTGATTGCATTATGGATCTTCGGGGCGACTTTCAGGTGCTCCAGTTCACAGTAGGCAAGAGAAAGAGCGATCCAAGTTACGCTCGGCTCCTGATAAAGGGGAGGAGTAAAGAACATCTTGAAAGCATACTTGAACAGGTATACAGGGAAGGCGCTCAGCCTATATCAGTGCAGGAAGTGAAGCTAGAGCCTGCTCCAAATGACATGGTAATGCCAGACGACTTTTATAGTACCACAAACAACGCAACACAAGTTTACTATGGCAGCCAGTGGATAGACGTACATAGTATGATGATGGACAAGTGTATTGCGGTAGATATCCAGCGCAAGACAGCAGAATGTAAGATGGTGCGCGACATAGTCAAAGGTGATATGATAGTTGTAGGTGAGCAGGGCGTTAAGATAATCCCACAGGAGCGCCCCCGCGAAGGCATTGACATTTTCCAGTTCATGAGCAGCTCAAGTTCTAGCGAGCGCCCTACACAACACATCGCCCGCAAAGTTGCAAACGATATTTATAGCACAAGGAAGGAAGGCGGCAAGATAATTGTAGTGTCTGGACCGGTGCTTGTGCACTCGGGCGCAGCTGAAGCACTCGCCTCGTTGATCAGGATGGGCTATGTTGATGGCCTGCTTGCAGGCAACGCGCTGGCAGTGCATGACGTTGAAAATGCATTGCTTGGTACTTCACTTGGCATGCGTGTCAAGGACGGCACACTTGCAGTCAGAGGACACCGAAACCATATGCAGGCCATCAATGAGGTTTTCAAAGCTGGAGGAATCAAGGCACTAGTTGAAAAAAAGCTCCTGAAAAGAGGAGTCATGTATGAATGCATAAAGAGTAATGTACCTTTTGTACTTGCCGGCTCTATACGTGATGACGGTCCTCTGCCTGACGTAGTCACAGACGTTGTTGAGGCACAACGTAAGTACAAGGAAGTGATTAAGGGAGCCAAGATGGTGCTGATGTTATCCACCATGTTGCATTCTATCGCAGTAGGAAACATGCTATCTGCCTCAGTCAAGGTAGTGGCAGTAGACATAAGCCAGCCTGTGGTAACCAAGCTCATCGATAGGGGAACTGCTCAGGCAATTGGCATTGTAACGGACGTGGGCGCGTTTCTCCCTATAGTTGCGGAGCACTTAAAGGAGATTGCTGCGGCTAAAAAAGAGAAACGACTAAAATGAGTGAGTGATGTATACAGATAAAATATTGTTGTTGTATGGTTGATGAGGCTAATTACAAAAGGCAACCCGACGCCTGAGCAGTACGAAATAGGCTAGAACAGTGACACTGAACTTCTGTTTTCATGTCAGTATCACGACTTCAAAAAAAGATAAGGCATCTACAAGTGTGTCTGCTGCGGCAACAGCCTATTGACCTCCGATACCAAATTCAATTCTGGTACTGGTTGGCTCAGCTTCTGGACACCAATAAAGGAACAATGTGAAAAGAACAGGTGGGCAAAAGCTGTGGTATGATAAGAACTGAGATAATCTGTGCGCCAAGGGAAGTGCACATTTGGGTCATGTATTTGACTACGGACCAAAGCCAACCGGCGTGGGCTACTATGTCAATTCTCTATCTCTTTTGCTAGAAAAGAACAAGGATAACGAAACTCAATGAATAAGCGACAAAGATTATAGTAGTTGAGCTTTGACAGCAAGATGTGTGCGTGTATGTGTGCGTATGCCTTCGCTCTTTTTCTTCCTCCTCCTTACAGGAAGCAAAAAGCGCTATAACGGTCATTAAGAACTCTCTAGTAGAGGTTAAATCGACAATTCATTATTATTAGAGTGCACGTGCAGTAGCGGAGTATGCCCAATCCGATTCTGTCAATAGGCTTAACATTGACACTCTTATTTTCATCAGGATATAATTTTGCAGTTGCGCAACAAGCCGGGGTTACGAGTGGAGCACCCTCTGTAAATGACACTAATCTTAAAGTTGAGCAAGTTGCCAGCGGACTGGTATCTCCAACTAAGATGGCTTTCTTAGATGAAGACACTATACTAGTGCTTGAAAAAAACAATGGCAGAGTTATGATGATTGAAGATGGAGAGCTTCAACCGGAACCACTCCTTGACGTAGCAGTCGCAAATGACGGCGAAAGAGGAATGTTGGGTGTTGCGGTTTCAAGGGAAAATGAGACAACTACCTATGTCTTTTTGTATTTCACTGAATCTGGCGGGGGGGTTGATGGTGATGATATGCAAGGAGTTCCCCCTGCAGGTAATCGTCTCTATAGGTATGAGCTGCAGGGAGACCAACTTGTGAATCCAAAGCTCTTGCTTGACCTCCCAGCTCTCCCAGGGCCACGCTACAATGGCGGACCGGTAGTCATTGGTCCAGATAACAATGTCTATGTCATCATAGGCGATGTTGGAGGTCATGCCACCAAAGTGCAGAATTTTGAAAATGGTTCTGCGGCAGATGGGACAAGTGGGATATTGAGGATCGGTAAAAATGGAGAGGTTCCCGAGCCGGTCATCGGAACTGACTCCTTTGATAAATACTACTTCGCATACGGGATGCGCAGCAGTTATGGCATGAACTTTGATCCCCTGACAGGCATGCTGTGGGATACTGAGAACGGCGCACCCTTTGTGGATGAGATCAACTTAGTTGATGCTGGCTTTAACAGTGGCTGGAAAGACGTACAAGGAATGGTGCCTCCAGACAACAGCCTGACAGGCCTTGTGATGCTCAGCTCAGAGAGTCACTACAGCAACCCAGAGTTTACTTGGACGGAGCCAGTTAACCCCACCGCCCTAGAGTTCCTCAATTCAAGTGCACTAGGGGAACAATATGAGAACGATATGTTTGTAGGGGACATTAACAATGGCGCAATTTACCGCTTTGAGCTGAATGAAAACAGATCTGCATTTGCCCTTGAAGGCGCGCTGGACGACACAGTAGCAAATACGCCTGATGAAGCAGAAGATGCTATCTTTGGTACAGGCTTTGATGGCATAACTGATATCAAGGCCGGCCCTGACGGATACTTATATATCCTATCATCTGTAGATGGCACATTATTCCGAGTCGTTCCTGCGGCTGTCGAGACGCTGCCAAATGCAGGAGGAGGAGGAGTAGCAGCAGAAGACACTGCTGAGCTGACGGTCAGGTCGGTGGATCTCTCAGGCGATACAGTAACAGGGGTATACATTGTCATTAAGGCAACCAACGGAACCACCCTGATCGAAGGGCA
>JBKPNF010000163.1:0-5275 GCA_046732455.1 Thermoproteota archaeon
GTTGGTGGGAATTGGAGCTTAGATGTTGTAAATAGAAGTATTCAAAACTTTACGATGAATCTTTTGCCCCTGATTTCAGTTAATGGAGACGTAGTAGTAAGAACAATTCTTTGATCGGGTTTGCTCTTTTTAATTCTTTAGCTAATTCAATGGCAGAAAAGTGGCTGTCCTGCAGGTGTATATCTATTATGACCACTTGGAAGACCTCATCAGAAGTAGAGAATATTAGTTCTAAGCATTTCGCTATATCGTTTACAATTGCCGCATCAATTCCCACAGAAGCCAGATATGCGTGGTATACCGTTTGGATATCGTTTTCAGGTTCTACAATAAGGACACGTAAAGAGTTGAGATTTCTCAGCCTGCATTTTTGTAACTCAACCATCAAGCTGTGGACTTTGCGCATTTGACTTTTGAAGTACAGATTTGATTCTTTATTCAAAACAGTGGCAGGATGTGGACATATTATGGTGATATTGAGTTGTTTGTTTTTTAACCACTCGGAATGAGTGTCATTCCACCAGCTTTCCAGATCAATGCTTTTGTTAAAATGGCAATGCTCTGACAGAAATCCAGCTGCTTCGGCAAATATCAAGACTTTATCATCCTCTCCTTCAGATATTCTTTTACGTAGAAGTTCATCTATTCCTGCATTGAGCTGTTTGAATGGTGCAAAATTTGATGCCTTGGCAGATTCATAGAAGGGAAGGAAATCAATAATGACCAAGTTGCCTTTCTCTATATTTTCCTGACAGTTTGTAATTTTGGACGAAATGGTACTCCGGTGTAATTTGTCACCGTTAAAGATGGAAGCATAAATGCAAAGCTGACCTGCTTTAAGCCCTTCGTTTAAGGAATCTATTGCAGCAGAATCGCACTCATCCTGATTATTGCATAACAGCATAACATGCTCTCTAAAGGATCGATTTGGCAATTGATATGTTTGATGTTGATGTCTGGAATGGAATGAACTTATCAAATTATCTTGCCTGTTGAAAGGTTACTGATTAGGAAGCTTTATGGTATATGAAGCTTGTTCTTGATAACTGAATAACCATGATACTAATCAATTAGACTGTTTGCCGTTGAGGCTGTGGCGATCAATAATGAGCCAGATGTAGTAGTATATCACGCAATATAAAAAAGTTGGTGCGAGTTCTATGCCCTATAGGTATTCTTTGCCAACGATTCAAAACCTTAGACCAGGCATGTCACAGTAATAGAAAATTTCCAGCTAACGTGAGCGGTATTTTGCATAAAGCCATCCTCCACCTACGACTATAATAATCAATATTATTATCCCAGCTAGTAATGGTGCCAACAGCTGAATAATAAAGCCGGCTATTGCAAAGAAAACAATTAGCACAACTACGGCAATTATAATAGCTGCTATCGCGCCTAAAACCACATATCATTTAGGTTGTGTATAATAATTGTATACTTTAGTTGATATTTCTAGAACATGCAATTGTGCTCGTATTTCTGCCTTGACTTCTTATGGTGGAAAAATTTGATACCTCAACCCTACCAACCCCTGTTAAGTGCTCGCAGGAAAGTTGAAATTTTTCAATCATCCCAGTCTACTGCATCTAATTACTAAAATCATAATCGCTTTCTAGCAGCGCTTTTGACTACATAAAATTCTGAATACCCACACTTCCCACATGAAATGAATTTGAAGACAAAGTCTGCATCCTGGTCCTCGATGGATGTCTTTGATTTTTCAGCAATCTTTGAGCTAGAGGTAAGGGGTATGGATAAGAATGAAGGATGCTCTACCATATTACCTGATAAGCATTTTGGACAGTTACTGCTTTTCTTTTTATCATCCTGATTGCTCTTGTTATCCTTGGCAGTAGATTCCATTGTGTTTATTCATCACACCTAGTTGGAACGCCATCCATATCGGATTCTATAATAGCCTGCTCCTCCGTGCGGTTTTTTATGCCACTGCTTACAATTGCTCGTTGATTCTTGTTATTGACTTCTCTTTGTGATAGGTTTTTGCTATTCTCATTTGTTCTCCAAATATTGCTATTCATATGTGCGTAATCATAGCGCGCTATGCTATAAGACGCATATGACAGATCCCATGATAACAGAGATTCATTATATATCCACTCGCCCAATTTTCACTTCACAAAATAAAGCGAAAGAAATAGTCAATGTTAAATACTTGTTTGCCATATTGTTTCCTCTACGAGTTGCAAGAACGGTTAGTAAAGCGAAATAGTGAAAACACAACTATACTAATTGTTGATGATGATATAGATACTTTGACAGTGACAGGCAGAAGCTTAGAATATGCAGGTTTCACAGTTCATGCTTTTGCAGACCCTCTTACTGCACTACATCATATTGGCAAGGACTGCAAATACTGCCAAGTGTTGGTGTCTGATGTCAGGATGCCTGCATTGACGGGTTTTCAGCTTGTCAGAAAAATAAGGGATTTGCGACCAGAAATGAAGGTCATGCTGATGACCATGTTTGAAGTAAACAAACCAGAATTTGAAGCTGTTTTTCCATCAACCCCAATTGATGATGTAATAAGAAAGCCATTTACGTCCTCGCAGCTGCTAGAAAAAGTAAGAGGACTTTTGGGCACGTTGTCTCAAAAGACCACCAGTCGTATGGATATGCATAGCGATGCATAGAATATAAAATCTTTTGACAATAATGTAGCACCGAAAGATTGATACGGCTTAGCAGGTTCTCATCTCCCGGAATCCTATTAGATGTCGCAGTGACTAGGATGGAAAGGGACATCATTTATAGTGGTTGCCTCCATAAGATGATCTCCCAACGCTTAAATCGAATTTGCTGCTGCGCTACAACAAGGCAATATAGATATGCATCCTGAGGATTTGAACAATATTTGGATATGTTCTGACTGTCAAACTGCCTTCGCCTTTCATAGTGATATTTCAGATCATATGGAGAAAACGCAACACCAACACATAAAGAAATTTGATTTGGATACAGGCAGGCTCATCGAAGTCAGAGCGATGGTCTGAGTAGACACACCCATTGATATTACTAATACAATCCCTACATCCGATATGACATAATACGGTCACTGCTTGCTTGCACTGGTATATAGGTAATTAGACTGTCACTGTTTAGGGCCTTATCACATTCTTTGCTGCAAACCTAATGTCTTCAGGCTTGATTGTTTTTCTTCGAGCATGCAAAGACAGGTCCACTGCTTGCTTGGCAATCCTCTCTGCGACCTCTTCTAGAACCTTTCTCAGTTCATCTGCTGCATCATCACTAACACGCTCTGCGCCGGATTTTTTCATGACACGATACATCGCTGCTAGGCCAAACTCAGGTCCAGAAGACATAGGCAATACCCGCCATAACTATTTTAAAAGTGTAATTGTACTTTTACTAATTAAGCGATTGGAATGTTCTGCGCGCAGCACAAGTTTGAGAATGCCGGCCATAACGGCATCAGAAGATAATATTATATGAGAATAATAAAAAAATGCTACCTGTTGCCTCAATCTAATGCTACTTTTGAGTAGGAACGATAGTATCTTTCTAGGTGTGTAAAGGGTGAGGCTATTACTCTTTGCATATGAAGTCGTAAGTCTTTTCTGCTGTAATTACTTGATGGCAGTTCCAAAGCGTGAGCCTGTCTTCCCTTGCTAACAGTAAGCAATCTCTGCAGTGAGACTTACAAATGTTTATGTTATAATTCGTCTTTCATCATTATATCATTGCTCTTTGATGTTCATATCCATCTCACGGACAGCAGATATTCAGACTATGTGCAGCATATAGTATCGAGTCTGGGTAGGATGAAAATAATCGCGTGCTCTGTTACAGTTGATGTAGAAACCACAATCAGAAGTTTTGACCTATTCGATTCGCACCGCAACGTGGTCAAACAATTTATTGGAATACATCCAGAAGCTTCGGGTAGGGAAGATCTAGACAAATTCAGAGAAATCTTCAGGTCCAACTTGCAATCAATAGACGGTGTCGGTGAAATCGGTCTTGATAGCACGTATAATGTCCCTATCAAGCGGCAAGAGGAAGTCTTTAGTGCAATGCTTGAGCTGGCAGAGTTAACGAGCAGACCTGTATCGATTCATTCTAGAAGAATGCTTGATGCCGTCTTAGAAATGCTACCGTCATACCAGATCAAAAGTGCATTGTTGCACTGGTTTGCAGGCAGCAAGAAACAATTGGCAAAATCTATGGATATTGGACTGTACGTATCTTATGGTCCTCCGCTCATATACTCAGAGGACAAGAAGGTGCTCTTGAAAAAGACAGACAAAGATCGCTTCTTGGTGGAAACTGATGGGCCAGTGCAATACTCGAGGTGCTTTGAGAACAAGCCAGCCATTTCCACTTCTTGTCTAGTCAGTGTTGTTGCATCAGCTGCATATACCATTGGCATGTCTTATGATGAGACAGTAGAGATGTTGGAGAACAATTCCAAGGCCTACCTTGCATAAACATAACAAAGATAAAATATGCTTGATATGGCCTTCCCTATTATATGAACAGAATAAAACGCATATCCAGTGAACTATTGGAAAGGTACCCAGACAAATTTGGGCTTGATTTTAATGCTAATAAGAATATCATCAGTGAAGTAGCCATCATCAGGTCGAAGGTCCTAAGGAATGAGCTGGCCGGCTACATCACTGCGCATTTGCGAAAGCAAGCCGCACAAGAAAAGGCCTCAATGGCTACTGCTGTGGGCGAAACCGACGAAGAAGCTGAAGAATGATAACTATAAAGCTGCTTGGTGGAGCGAAAAAGGCAGTTGGCAAACCTGCGGTTGATCTTGACTGGCCCAGTGCGTCGGTATCAGAAATTTTGGACTTTTTAACAACGATTTCAGCTGAACCCCATCTCTTGCAAAGATGCAATTTGATAATTACATTAAATGGCGTCGATTCTGCTTCGCTTCAGGGCGATAACACCATGGTAAAAAGCGGCGATAAGGTTACCATAGTGACTATTGTTCACGGTGGAAAGGATTATGTCCTTGATGGCTATCACCTATTGATTGCAGGCGTCCTAAGGATCCTGTACGATCCCGGCAAACTGGTCGATATGCTACGTGACCGACACGGCAATGTTTCGATACAAGCAGTAAATGCCAATGCAGTCTACGGAAAAGAACATTTGATAGGAGTACTCAGGATAGCACTAGAAGCAGAAAGGAGAAGTATCATGCTTACAAACAGGCGCGAAATGGAGCTACTAATTCGGCTCACAGGTACAAACCAAATTGAAGAAGCGATCAGAAGAG
>JBKPNF010000164.1:0-5754 GCA_046732455.1 Thermoproteota archaeon
CAGCACATAGGTGCAAGTTTTTTACCGGTTGAAACAATCAAAGAAATAACTGGGCCGCTGTATGCCAAACTTGCCAAGGCAGAAGCAGCAATACCGGGACTGCTTGTGATCGATACACCTGGCCACGAGGTTTTTGCGAACTTGCGCACACGAGGCGGCTCTGCGGCCGACATTGCTATAGTCGTTGTCGACGTGAATAAGGGCTTTGAAGCCCAGACTATTGAAAGCATGGACATTCTGAAAAAGCGCAGGGTACCATTCGTCATTGCGCTCAACAAAGTCGACATGGTTGCTGGCTGGCGCAGCTCTACAAGATTCATCTCTGAAGATGTAAAGAGGCAGGATGCCACTGTGCAGACTTTGCTTGACGAAAAGATATACAGCGTTGTTGGCATACTCTCTAGGCTAGGCTATCAGTCAGAGGGATTCTGGAGAGTCAAGGATTTTACAAAGGAAGTCGCGATAGTGCCTGTCAGTGCAAGAAATGGCGTAGGAATAGCAGAACTCTTAGCAGTATTGGTTGGTCTTACGCAGCAGTACATGGGGAAGAAGCTGGAGCGCCATACCAAGGACGCTGCAAGAGGCATAGTACTTGAATTTAGCGAAGAAACGGGCCTTGGACCGTCTGCAAACATCATACTGCTTGACGGGGTACTGCGTCAGGGTGACAGCATCGTTGTAGGCAAGCGGGATGGTGCAGTTTCCACCAGAATAAAAGCGTTGTTGCTGCCAAAACCCCTTGACGAAATGCGAGATCCCAGGGACAAATTCAAGCAGGTCAACGAGGTAATAGCGGCTGCAGGCCTGAAGATCACCTCGCCGGACCTTGAGGGAGTGCTGGCGGGAAGTCCTGTATATGTTTACAACAACGGGAAGAACAAAGACGAGCTTGACCACCTAAAATCGCTCGTAGAATCCGAGGTCAAAAATGCGATCGTGAGCAACACACAGACTAGCGGGGTGATACTGAAATGCGATACTATTGGCTCGCTTGAGGCGATAGTAGACCTGCTCAAGAAAGCAAATGTTCCCATTAGGATCGCAGACATTGGCAACATCACAAGAAGAGATATTATAGAAGCCGCTGCGGTGAAAGAGAATGACCGCTATCTTGGAGTCATGTTAGGCTTTAATGTTAAAGTGCTTGAAGATGCACAAAAGGAGGCGCAGGATCGTGGGGTGAAGATCTTTAACGAGCAGATAATCTACAACCTTGTACGAAGCTACACAGACTGGGTGGCGTATCAACGTGAACATGAAGAATTGATCCTGTTCAACGAGCTGCCACCGATATGCAAATTCCAGTTCCTCAAAGGGTTCATTTTCAGGCGAAACGATCCTGCTGTCTTTGGTGCAGAGATTCAGGTAGGCAGGCTCAGACAAAAGGTGCACGTAATAAACGAAGAAGGTAAGAAGATAGGCACCATACATCAGATACAGGACAGCGGAAAAGCGATTGAGGAAGCCACTGCGGGTATGCAGGTAGCGGTGTCGGTCAAGGAACCAACAATTGGCCGTCAGATAAACGAGGGAGACGTATTTTACACAGACCTCAACAGCAGGCAGGCAAAGCAGTTACTTGAGAGGTTCAACCATAGGCTAAACGATTCAGAAAAGGAAGTTTTGAATATGGTTATTGCTAAGAAAAGAAAGAGCGACCCGGCCTTCGGATATCTTTAGGAACCGGATTACTGATACTTTTGAAGCAGGCCTTCCAGGCCCTTTTCTCCCACCGCGCCGACTGCTCTGTCTACCGTCTTGCCGTTCATAAATATGATAAATGTCGGGATAGCATAGACATCATAGCGCATTGCAATCCCTTGGTTGTCGTCCACGTTCAGCCTTCCAAATTCCACCTTGTCCCCATATTTCTTGGCGAGCTTGTCAAATATAGGAAGCATGAACTGGCAAGGGCCACACCATGTTGCCCAAAAATCCACCAATACCGGCTTGCTGCCCCCCACGACTCCATCAAAATTTTTCTCACTCAATTCTACCAAATTGCTGTTAGCAGCGTGCATGCTTGCCGTTTTCCTTTCTTCACTCATGTTCTGACAAGATAGAAGTGCATGAATTATTATTTAAGATTTATTGGTTGGTTGCCCGCATCTTTAGGGCTAGGCGTCTTTTTTAGGCGAAAGAATACCTATTTTCTCTGCTAAAAAGAATTCATACTGAGAGTCTATGTTGTAAACATCAACACTGTTAGGGATGCGCCTAAAAGCGAGCTGCACGATCTAATTAATCATGTTGTTATAGATGATCATTCATACACTTGTTATGGTTTCGCTGCTCTTACGTATTATTTGAGGAGGGCATCATCATGGTTACCTGAAGAAATTTCTGCATAAACTTCTTTTGCAGGTTTGCCTTCGATCTTTACTCCCATACTAACACAAGATCCGAGGACCTCTTTGACAGCACCTCTTAGATCCTTAGCATATGAGCCATCAATCTTCATCTTGGCTATTTTGACAGCACTTGCCATCGACAGATCGCCGGCATAATTGGTGCCAGAGGCGCCTGAACCCTTTGTTATCCCTGCCTCCTTTGCCACCAGAGCAGCTGTGGGCGGGATGCCAACTTCAATCGTGAACTTTTTTGTTTCGGTATCCACCTCAACTTTGACTGGAACCTTCATCCCAGGAAAATCCTTTGTCTTTTCGTTAATGGTATTTACCACTTGCAGTACGTTGACTCCCATCGGACCCATTGCTGGACCAAGTGGCGGTCCTGCATTGGCTTCTCCTCCGCTTACTAGAGCCGAGACGGATTTCTTTTCACCCATAACATCGCAGCATTGGGTTGAGCCAAATTATAATTCTTGCTCTTATATTGAATGTGTGAGATATTGAGTTTGACATGTTTTTAAACCCGTGGTGTGTGTAAATCCCGGATGTTAGATCAGGAGCCTAATGAAGGCGTCGGGTCTTTATTCTTCGAGCTTGCCGGTGACCTCCGTCTCTTGATGTTGACAAAGCTGAGCCAGAAGAATCATCGTCTTTCCCAGCTTGCCACAGAACTTAACGCTACGATGCAGGAAGCCCACCGGAACATGACACGCCTAATTGAGGCAGGGTTGGTAGCCAAAGGTAGAGAAGGCGAGCTAATGCTAACTGTTTATGGCAAAACAGTAGTAATGTTAATGCCAAGCTATGATTTTCTGTATCACAACAAGGACTTTTTCCTTGACCACAGTCTTGGTGACCTGCCGACCAAGTTTATCCAGAGGATGGGGACATTTCAGAGCTGCGAAATAGTGCACGGCGTCATGGCAATACTCCAGCGCTGGAAGAATCTCTACAGTAATTCTGAGCAATACATCAAAGAGATAATGGCACAGGTGCCACTCGACCTTATTGAAACAGTGAATAGCAGAGTAGAAAAAGGTGTGAGATTCTCCTACATTTTTGCCGCCAATGCAGTCGTCCCAAGGGGACGAACGCAGATTCTCCAAAAGCTTGGCTGGCGCAATTTCATCAGCACGGGTCTAGTCGAGCGCAGGATGCTACCGGAGGTAAAAGTGATGACAATTTTTAATGAAAAGCAAGGATGCGTACTCTTTCCTAACATGAAGGGTGAGCCGGATTTAAATATCATGTTTTACGGCGAGGACAAGGAATTTCTTGAATGGTGCTCTGATCTGTTTGCACATCAGTGGGAAAAAGCTGGACCGTTTGACGAAAACAAGCTGAAGAACGAAGTATAGATCACGTTTTTATATATCAGACTTCATCAACCATGCATGCCAAAAGCTTTTGTTCTTATGAATGCCGAACTTGGAAGTGAGGATTCTCTTGTTAATGAATTGAAAAAACTTGAAAGCGTTAAGGAGGTCTACCAAGTCTACGGCGTTTATGACATCGTGGCTCAGGTTGAATCTGACACTATGGAAAAGGTTAAGGAAACGATCACCTGGAAGCTTCGAAAGCTAAACGGTGTCAAGTCGACATTGACTATGATAGTGATGGAATAATGAGGCGTGGCTGTAAATGCCTCGACTACCTTACAGAAGAAGTATTTGCTAATTAGTGCAAAGGATACTCCAAGAAATCTATTACCGGCGCAACTGTGGCATTGTAGCTAATCTCGCTGCGGTTTCATGTCGGGCCATCAATTCTATGAATATATGAATAGCCAGTGTCACTCCTTTTGTCGTTGTTGATAGTGGGTTCCTTCCCTCATATGCCCTTTAGAATTATCTTGACAAGCAATAACGAGATGATGGGGTTGCTGGTGCTAGTCCATACACTAAAGCCAGCTTTGAATGGCGACTTGAGACAAACTTATCGTCGGTACCAATGGACGGCTCTTCACGATCAAACATGCGCATATATATTATTGCAAGCACTACTTGCCAAAAATGGCGGAATAGTATTGGCGACCCGGACTAGGACCTCTTCGGCGCCCTTGAACTGATCTGTATCTATGTACTTGGCAACCCACTCTATTATTATGATTTACTTATATGCCATCTTCTTTGAGATACTATATATCTTAAAACATCATAGGATAGCAACTTTAATCAACCCGTGTGCAGATGACGGCAGCTGATGGATCTCTTTAGCAAAATAAGAGGCGGCAGCGAGCAAAAGATGTGGAAGTGCGAGCACTGCAACATGATCTTTGATGATAAGGAAAGAATGAAGCGTCATAAAAGGAAGGCTCATGGGGAAAAGGCTGGAGATGATGTGCCTAATATGAACCCCTTTGGCTTTTCATAGCACAAAGGCTTATTTCTTGTCAATAAATAAAAGTAGACCCGGGTAGCATGTTTCCAATACACGACGACACAGAACGTGTGCATGGAAGGCCATACCTGAATTATGGCATGATTGCTATAAATGTGATTGTCTTTATCTGGGAGGTATCGGCCACAAGCTTCTTCTCCGATCCCAGCGCAACTGAGGATATATTCATGACCTATGGCGCAGTTCCCAGCAGGATAGTCAACGACTTTCCTGACAGCGCGCCTACGATCATTACATCCATGTTCATGCACGGAGGCATCGCCCACATCATCGGCAATATGGTATTTCTTTTCGTATTTGGCGACAACATCGAGGACAGGTACGGTAGGATAAAGTACGTCCTTATATATCTCGGATGGGGTGCGGCGGCCGCCCTTGCCCATAGCGTTTACGCTGTTTCAACTGGACAGGGCGAGATACCTTCAGTCGGCGCATCTGGTGCAATTTCTGGCGTCCTTGGAGCATACCTTGTCATGTATCCAAGAGCCAACATCGTTACCATAATAGCCGTATTCTTCATCTACACGGTTCGTATACCTGTGCTGATCTACATACCCTTCTGGTTTATAATGCAGCTGATCTTTGCCAGCATAGGCCAATTGGGACCTGTAGGCGAAACAACAGGTGTTGCATATCTTGCTCACATCGGTGGCTTTGTTGCGGGTGCTCTTACTGGCCTTGCATGGAGGGCGCTACCTAACTCAGTAAAATACAAACATGCCGCAAAGGATGTTCAATTCAAGCCCATGTTCCGAAATCCATTAGCAAGAAATGCACAGCCTCGAATCGAGGATGTTATGCCTGCTACGCCTGAAGTGATAGAGGGCCCAGACTACTACGAGGTGATCACCGAGATACGTGGCGTGTCAGATGCTTCTGATATCAGTGCAAAATACGAGGAAGAAACGCGGCAAGTAAGGATACTTGCCCGTGGAACAAGAAAGTATGAGTTATTGGCAAAGTTGCCAGACACGGCGGTTAACCCTGTAGTAAAACACATTCA
>JBKPNF010000165.1:0-9404 GCA_046732455.1 Thermoproteota archaeon
TGGAGATATAGATGCTGAAGTCGATCCCAAGTTCCAATGTTTGAAAAGTATAACCTATGTTTCACTAGCAAAGTTACAGCCAAGCCTCTCATACGAGCCGCATGATCATCAGGATCACGAGGAGATCTACTACATAATCAATGGAAGCGGGCACATAAAGATAGGTGATGAAATAACCAAGTTCAGAGATGGAGATGTTATTTACATACCTGAAAAAACCAGCCATTCGATAACAAATGACGGCAACGAAATGGTGGAATTTCTGGCATTTGGCGGGTTTACTGGGATGAAGAAAGAAGAAGAAGGAGGAGGAGGAGGAGGGGGCTAGTGACAATGCAGCTTGGAATAATCGGACTAGGCAAGATGGGCGGAAACCTTGCATTACAAGCCAATGAGAAAAAGATACAAATCATAGGTAAAGCTCGCAGCAAAAAGCCAGAGCTGGAGAAGCAGGGCATCAAAGTAGTGATAGATTATGAGTCCTTCGTTATCTTTCTGAAGCATCCAAGGGTGGTTTACCTTTCTCTGCCTGCCGGCCCGACAGTAGATGGCGTGCTTGACGAGCTAGTGCCTTATCTTGAAAAGGGAGACGTGGTAATGGATGGAGGCAATTCATTCTACGTTGATTCTATTGAAAGGGAGAAGAAGATGCATGAGAAGGGAATCTATTTCCTAGATTGCGGCACAAGTGGAGGACTAGAAGGTGCCCGACACGGCGCTTGTTTTATGGTTGGTGGAAAAGAAGAAGGCATCAAGATAGCAGAGCCTATTTTGACTGCATTGGCAGTAAAGGAGGGGTACGTCTATACTGGTAAACCTGGCACTGGCCATTTCGTAAAGCTGGTTCATAATGGAATTGAATTTGGTATGCTGCAATCAATAGGAGAAGGCGTTGAGCTACTCCGCAAAAGCGGCTTTGAGCTAGACTTGGCTGCAATTTTCAAGAACTGGTCAAATGGTTCTGTCATCCGAAGCTGGCTTGTAGAGCTCATGGAAAAAGGCCTCAGGGAGCAAGGCCTAGCAAAGACTGAAAGCTACATAGAAGATACCGGTGAAGTAAACTGGCTAGTGCAAGACGCCATCAATAAGGAAATTCCGATACCTGTCATATCACAATCAATAATGGAGTTATTCAAATCCAGAATGAATGAAAGTGATGCCTACAAATCAATCGTCCTGATGCGACATGGGTTTGGTGGACATCCCTTTGGCAAGGATGAAGGAATAATCAAAGAAAGAAAAACAAGCAGAGTAAGTAAAGTATGAAGCAGTCATTATATGCGTATGCGAAGTAATTGAGAAGTAAGAGAATATCTATTTCTCTAATCGATTATCAATATCGCCTTCTTGCACATGCTTGATTAATTCATGCCGCTGCATATCTCCGAAACTATCGAAACGTTTTCCGCACAGCCTGCATCTGTAATCTTCTGCTGCTGATGATGATGAATCTTTCTGATTCAAGATGATTATATAATATTCAATGCAGCATAGGTCATAAAAGTTGCAAATTGATAAAAACGAAGCATACCCCGTTTATGTAGATATATACTGTAATGTTAAAAGGCGACAAAAATGAAAAACTAGGAAATAACAGTCCCAGTTACTCTAAGCTTGGGTCCAGTACAAGTGCCTTTAGCTACAAGGCATTCTCAAAGAAGCTAGTAAATTTCATAGAGAAAACCGAGGATCATGCAATTCAAGCGGCTAACCCTGGTGGATATTACACCGGTTTATGGTGCAGGGACTCTTCATATATTCTCAAAGACTGGTTTCTATCCGGAAGAATCCCCGAAGTATTGGATCAAATTCTTGTAATATGGTCCCATCAACTGGATTCCGGTATTAATAATGATGATGATAGGGTAGTTTTTGGTAGAGGATCACCGGAAATGTACTTCAAACCGACTACTGCTAACAAACAGATCAAAAGAAGATTCCAAGGCTCGCTTCCTACATCAATATACCATGAAAAAAAGATATGTGAAGTATTTGGCAAAAATCCAGATATTGACTCCACGGCGCTTATGATTTCAACCACCTCTTGGATCTTGTCAAGGCTCTTAGCAAAAAATCTATCTGCTGACTCGTCAACAAAATCACCTGCCCCTGATTCCTTGAGTCGAGTACAAAAGATCCTTGATTTTACTATTCCAAGGATGCACAAGGCGGTGGAATACCTAACTAACCGTGACATCGACAATGATGGATTGCTTGAACAAAGTCATAATGAAGACTGGATGGATAGCATAATGAGGGCAGGGAAAATAGTCTACAGCCAAGCTTGCTGGATTCTTGCGTTGAGCAATTTCTCTCTTTTGCTGCAATTGCAGCAAAAAAAGCAAGAAAGATCAATAGAAGGCTTGGTTAAATTGGCAGATGCGACAATCAAGGCTATAGAAGAAAAGTTATGGTCAGAAGAAGATGGTGCATATATAGATGTGCAAGAAACGCACCATATCGGCGGACCCTATCGAACACTTACTCAGGACGTTTCACTATATATGGTGGCTTTGACAGAAAACACAAGTAGAGATAGCCTTTCCATTAGTGATTACCATGACAAAAAGAACCTGTTACAGCCGCAAATGATAAAGCAACTGGATGGGAAAAAAGAAGATGATCGTGACAGGAGCAGCAGCAATTACGACAGACTAGTCAGGACTTTGAGAACCATTCGCACAAGAGAATGGAAGGAAAAATGGCCTCTGGTTACGGAGGTAGAATTAATTTCTACGGGTCCTTGGCATCTTAAGCCTTATCAATATCATAACCACACTTTCTGGCCTTGGGCTACAGGCATCGAGATGCTTGCAAGAAGCAGATTGGGGCAATTTGAAGAATGCGACATTCTGTTATCTACTCTTGCTTCAGAAGGACATCCTCATGTCCATTGCTTTTATGAATGGCTAAATCCTATTAACGACACCAGTGGAGGAGTATATCCCTTCCGCACAGGAATATCTGCAGTAAGGATTGCTATCGCTGATATATTGGCAAAGATTGGGACAGAAAACGGTCTCTCTCAAGTAACACTTCATTAAGGTCAATGTGGACACCCCCAGAAGGAGAAGATTTGTAGTGTCGATGCTGTGTTTAACTTTCAGCAAATTTAGTTTATTGGTGCCGCGACACATCCAACGTCTATCATTGTGCTTTATGAAGAAGAGAAATGCTATGAGTTGGTTGACAAACATTAGTTCCACAAATCCTAGTCTCTATCATATGTATTGGTGCAGCCAGCTATTGTTTAAAGAAGAGTTGGTTGGTGATGATCTACTTCTTCTCTAAATTATGGTATATCGCCTTTTTGCATGTGCTCTGTCATAATATGTTTTTGCATATCTCCAAAACTGTCAAACTCTTTCCCACAAGACCTGCATTTGAAATACTCTGAAGGGTCTTCTCCGTGACTAAGGTTTTCATTTGTGTTCAACTATTGTCCCTCTCATATTACACTTAGAGCTGTATCACTGAAAAGCCTTTTGCAGAATTCTATAATCCATAATATTAAAGACGAATAATGATTCTATATAAGAAGATAATAATTGGTGCGCAATATTTCAGAGGGTCATTGGCATTCATTTATTGCAAAAGCCGACACATTTATGGTAAAGACAGAAGAGCATGCTCTTCAAGGTGTAAACCCCGGGGGGTATTATCAAGCGATCTGGTGCAGGGATGCATCCTACATTCTGCGAGATTGGGCACTCTCCGGTAACATAACTGCAGCGCTACAGCAACTGTATTTGATATGGTCCCATCAGATACAGCCGGGCAGAGAAAAACTTGTTTATGGTAGAGGGTCGCCAGAAATGAAATTTCTGTCTGAGGAAGCAGAAGAAGATAAACAAAAAGAATTTGCTGGGGCACTGCCTACGACAATATACCAAGCAGGATTCTCTGAATTATACGGACAAAATCCTGACATTGATTCCACCTCACTAATGATTTCAGCAACTGCTTGGATTTTGAACAAATCTTTGAAACACAATTCTTTATCCAGTGGTTCATCGTCCATGATTTCCACTACCGCATCAGAACACTCTGCAGACTATGTTTCTGGTTTGTTGCTAAAACTTGGAATAACAGATCCAACAAAGGCAGTTGATTTTCTCGTTCCTAGGATGCTGCAGGCAGTAGACTATCTTGCAAGCCGCGACATCGACAATGATGGATTGCTTGAACAAAGCCATAATGAAGACTGGATGGATACTGTCCTTCGAGCTGGAAAGATAGTCTACAGCCAAGCCTGCTGGATTCTTGCATTGAAAAGCTTGTCAAGCTTGTTAGTTACCACTGGCAAACAGAATGAATCTGATAGAATTGGAAGGATGGCCGAAAAAGCGGAACAGGCAGTGGAACAAATACTTTGGTCTGAAAAAGATGGGGCTTACATAGATATTCAAGAGACCCATCATATTGGAGGTCCCTACAGGACTCTAACCCAAGACGTTTCACTGTACTTAGTCGCTATCTCTGAAAACCCAGCTATGGAGAATTTGACAAACAACCAAGAACAAGGTCTTCCAAGAGAAATAACCGGCGACTTGAACCTACATAGAGCCAATAGAACCCTTGATGCCCTAAAAAATAGAGTTTGGAAGAAAAAGTGGCCTCTTGTAACGGAAGTTGAACTCAAAAGCACCGGGCCCTGGGTTCTAAAGCCCTATCAGTACCACAATTATACATTCTGGCCTTGGACTACTGGAATCGAAATGTTTGCTCGAAGTCGATTTGATAGGGTAGAAGAATGTAATCTATTACTGTCCACGCTTACCTCCGAGAGCAATCTTCACATGCGCACGTTCTATGAATGGATAAACCCTATTACTGATGAAGGGAATGGAGCGTTCCCATTTAGAACGGGCATATCGGCTGTCCGAATATCTGTTGTTGAGATATTGAGCAACATTAGAAGAAGGCTATCATCTGAGGCTTGAAAAATTAAATAAATTTCTGTTCTCCTGGAGACGATGAGGGGTGACTATAGCATCGACTCATATATCTACAATTCCTGCCTTTGTTCTGCTAAGCTGCTTCTTCTTGTCCCTGCTTTTTGCCTAGGTCAAAAGACGGACCGAATGCTGGGTATAAAGTCATTCCACCATCGACGAAAAAGGTACTTCCAGTAACATAGCTCGCCTTATCTGATGCGAGAAATTCAACCATGTTTGCTATCTCCTCGGGAGTCCCTATTCGTCGAAGAGGAATCCTCATGAGCACCTTGTTTAATTCAGCCTTGTCTTCTTCTAACTCCTCATTCATGTCTGTTTCTATTGCACCGGGAGCAACCACGTTTACTCTAATGTTACTCTGTGCTAACTCTAAAGCCATGGTCTTGGTCATCATTTCAATTCCTGCTTTTGATGTCGCGTATGGAAGATAATGCGGTTTTGGAATTATCTGGTGAACTGATGAGATGTTTATTATGCATCCGCCTTTTGGGTTTTGGTTTAGCATGTGCTTTACTGCTTCTCTGCCGCAAACAAATGGACCTGTCAAGTCGACTGCTATGATTTTTTGCCAAACCTCTAATGAGGTATCCTCAAAAGGAACTTCTTGCTGTATGCCTGCATTATTGACAAGAACATCAATTCTACCATAATGTTTCACCGTTTCGTCAATCAATCTCATACAATCAGCTTCTTGTGAGACATCTGCTATGACTGCTATTGAATCGCAGTTTCCTATATCCTGTACCTCTTTAGTTACTCTTTCAGCCTCATCTCTTTTACGAGCATTTACAACTATGCCGGCATATGTATCGGATTTTGCAAAAGCTAAGACGATAGCTCTGCCAATGCCTTTACTTGAACCGGTAACAACGGCAACCTTGCTTCTATGATTAGTATTATTGCGTACACTTGCCTCAGTCATTTGGTAGTCATCTGCTCCCGATATATCCGGTAGCTATTAGGCTATCATAGACTATAAGTCATATAGTGCGCTTCTATTGTTCATTGTTTAGTTAGTTTGGGACATCCATAGATTCTAGTCTGGAGGAAGGTCAGTGTCAACTTTGCCCTCCAGCATTCTATCATAAAGATTCTGCTTGTAATACCTCTCGTAGAAAGAGATGTGCTGATCTTCAAGACCCATAAGATATTCGTGTACGCGCTGCGCGGCTTCTCTGCCTAATTCCATTGCCTTTACAACGAGGGTTTCTCCGCTTGCGACATCCCCTGCAGCAAAGACTCCTGTCATCGATGTCTCGTACTTATCATTGATCGCAATTGAATCTTGCTTGCCCATTTTAAGACCTGCTTGTTTTTGCAGAAAAGAATCCGGTCCTCTACCGATGGCTAATAATACGGCGGAACACCGCATTTTGAACTCCTTGCCCGGGATTGCCTCGGGGTGTCGTCTTCCTGATTGATCAGGCTTACCAAGCTTCATAGAATCCATGACAGCTGCTACCACATGATTTTTATCAGCGCCTTCAAATGATTTGGGCTGAGCAAGAAATCTAAATTTCACTCCTTCTTCTTCTGCTTCTTCAACCATTATTGGGTCAGCAGGCATGTCTTCCTCAGCTCTTCGGTACGCTATGGTAACATTGCCTTGACCCTGAGTAAGTCTCAACGCTGTCCTAGCACAGTCAAGGGCTGAATCTCCCCCGCCAACGACGATAATATCCTTTCCGAGATCATACTTTGGATTTTTCAAATAGCTATTGACGCCATTTACAAAGACATTTTCAAGAAACTCGTAGCCATTGATTACCCCTTGAAGATCAGAGCCAGGAATATCAAGCCTTTGAGGATCCTTTGAGCCCGTGGTTATTAGTATCGCATCATTTTCATCTAGTAATTGAGACAGGCAAATATCCTTGCCAATCATAACGTTTGTTTTTATTTCAACTCCCATTTCTCTAACTGTCTCTATCTCGTGCAGCAAAACATCTTTTGGTAAGTGGTAGTCTGGAATGCCGTACCACGCGGTGCCACCTGGTGTGTGAAGAGCTTCATAGACCACCACATGGTGACCATATCTTTTGAGCAAATCCCCTCCGGCTACGCCAGCAGGGCCTGCACCAATTACCGAAACTTTCTTTCCGGTGTCTGCTCCTATACTTGGCTGTGGTTGCTTGTTCTTGCGCTCCCAGTCTGCAACATACCTTTGAATAAGGCCAATTCCAATTGGCTGGCCAGACCATTTCAGTACACAGGCATCTTCGCATAAGCCCTGCAGTTGAGGGCAGCATCTACCTGTTACGCCTAGCAATGGATTTGTTTCCCTTATGCGTTCATAGGCTGTCTTAAAATCTCCTCTTGAGACAGCCTCATTCATGCCACGAACGTCCAAAAGAACAGGGCAGGCGTCTATGCAAACAGGTGTTCCACATAACAAACATCGATCAGCTTCACGCATGACTTCTTCTTCTGAATAAGGTTGCTGCACTTCTGAGAAATTGTGCTTTCGTTCCTCTGGATCAGCTTTTCGAAAAGGAAATTGCCCGACGCGGTTTGGCTCAACGTTCATCAAAAGCCAATATGGGAATTTTAGCTTATTACAATTGTAGAAGAACGGTCTATGCCTGTTATTTTTCCACAATGCTACAAAATAGCAAGGATAATAAAGGAATTGCTAGGCTGAGGCATACATCAGATACGAAGTTGCGGCAAGGAACAAACCGATGTCATCTAATTCATCATTTACTTTGACATGGTGTCCTTCAGGAGTTGTACCTAGTCCAGATGCTTCGCCTACAGGAACTCCTCGAAACCTCTTTATCTTGTGTCTTAAATTTTGGTGGTGCTTGCTTTCATCCATCTGTGATACATCCGAATATGGAAAGTTGTCTAATCTGGAGATGTACCTGACAGGATTATTAACATAGTTGTGCCATGATTTGCCTTCTGGCTGGTTTGCGAGCATGTAAAACATGCCATTATGTTTAAAGATGTTATCTCGGACTGTCAATAGAGCATCTTTTTCTGTTTGCCCTTGTTCTCGTTGTTTTTCCACCTCCCTTATGGAGAAAGAGAACCGCCTGTGTTCCCCATCAATTTTGTTAGTGAGCACCCATTCATGGTTATCGTTTTTACTAAGCAATCTGAATTCCGGCCTTTCTCCTATCTTTTTTATCTCGGCAACCTCTTTTCCGTTCTCTGAAAATATTTTGGCTTCCCATTGCTTTGGTCCTTTTTTTATGGTAAATTCAGAAGTCAAAGTACTTGCAATAGATTAGAGCAAACTAGAAATTATGCATTCACCTGGCTTCCATTGCTTTGAAATTAGCAACGTGCATTAATACATATTCTCGAGTTTAAATTCACGTCTGACGCATGTTGCTCTTATCATGCTTGAGATAAAGAATAGGCTTCATTTGAATAGACATTGCCAAACCTAGTCTATATGAAATGAAAGGCTGGCTTTCTCCTTTCGTGAACTGACCTCGACGATTGTTTATATAAGATTCATATATCAAAATTGACAGGTATGAGAATCCTATCTTTGTAATACTAAACTTCTCTACTCTGGAGAAGGAGAGAACGCCTAGATCAAGCAGCCTGCTGCATTTGTAGATTCTTACTTGGTTACCATTCATCAGGGCGAACTCCAGCCAATTGTAGAGATATTTTCAGCAGTACACTCAGGGCTACAAAGCTAGGCAAGAATTAATAGAAGATCAGCAGGCTATCTATTCTACAGTATTATCGATATAACATAGAGAATGTCCCGATGTAGTATTTGATGAACGGGCAAATGCAGCAGGAGAAATCACACCTTTGGTGGGTGCTTTTCTTGCCACTTGCGGCCAAGCTCTGCCAAAACCTCAAAATTCTCGCGGTGGCGTGGTTCATTCCACTTCTCCCGAAGACCCTGGATTATAGGCCTGCATTTATCCCACTCTTCCCGAAGTGACCCATATCTGTCGAAAAATAGGTCCGCGTTTAGAAATCCTTTTTCCACAAGCAAGCCTGCAAGCTCCCACTTTGACGTGAACCTTTCAAAGAACTGATACTCTCTGCTTCCGTGCGCGTATTTTGTTGCGAATTCTTCGATCGTATTTTCATGGAACTGACCCCAGAACCACTCGGTTGCATGAAAGTCATAGTCGGTGTTGTAAAGCTCAGCCAATCGAAAAAGCATATCGATATCTTGTGTAGTCACTTTACTTTTTTTTCTACGCGCTGCCATATTTGGGAGCAATAGTAGATGCTCTATGTAATAAAGCTGTCCGGGTCATTGTTATATATCTCATATATAATTTTGTGACCACTCGTTATCATGACATCAAAAAGTAGCAGTAGTAGCGGCACCACATCTACAGCAATAATGGAGCGCGATGTTAAGACAGATATTGGAGTAAAAGATGATGCTCGTGAAAAGCTGGTCGAGACGCTTAATATGCGCCTGTGTGACGAGTATGTTCTCTACACAAAGACAAGGAAGTA
>JBKPNF010000166.1:0-5523 GCA_046732455.1 Thermoproteota archaeon
CCGCTGAAGCTATGAGATGTGCTATATATGCACCAGCATTCTATTTTTTCTCTAGTAGAACACAATGCAAAACTAGCAAGGTAATCCTCTTTCTCTTCTTCCTTCTATTTTCTTGAAGTATTTATGAATAGACGACCCATACTGAAGTGCCTTCTTGGGCTTCATTGCAGATTCTTCGGGCACGCCTAGTGAAAGTGCAATCTGTCGCAGAATGTGCTTCCTTGTCATGTCATTGGGTCCTTTGATCTTTTGGTCGATAGGAACAGTCTTTGCAAATTTGATGAACCCGGTAGATAGAAAGGGTTGTCGAACTTGTACACCTAATTGAGATGCCACTATTTTGATTTCCCCTATAAGAGCAAATTCATTAGCTATATTGTAGTCCATTAACGCGCTTATCTCTGCCTCTCCTCCACGAGGATAGATGCTGCGGTATCTATCATAGCCGCAGAATAGCTCGTCGCATCCATTCGCGCTCAAGACTACGTTTAGGTGATTCAGCTTTGCAAGCCTGCAGATGTAAAAATAGGCTATACAGTTTTCGATGTGGGATGTATTCTGGCACCTGATTGCTTGCCGTACGCGCTGCAGGTTTTCTCGAAAGTCGCCATAGTCGATCTCATATACCTTGTGCTCTATGCCCATTTTTGATGCCATACTTTTTGAGTAGTTGACATCATGAGAATCGGAAAATCCTATCGTCACAAGCGTAACTTGTTTCCTAAGATGATCGCATATCCTTGCAAGAAGAGAGCTGTCTACTCCACCCGAGAAAGCTATTGCTACTCGAGGGATTTCTGGTATATTCTCAGATACTGCACCATAGAGAGCCTGTCTTAGGGCATCCAATCAATCAAAACCTTCTAAAAAGTACTTTTTATGCTCGCATAAATGCACCCATAGACATACGCACGCACAGACAGACATACCTAGACAGTGAAAAACGATTTACATATATATGCTCCAATCCAGATTCTCTTCGAATAGGAATAGGAAAAAAATGAGCAAAGAGAGGATCGTTCTCAACAGCGATCTCCGGTATATTGACAGAGGAAATCTGTTGCGAAGCAGATCAGAATTATCTATTGCAAAAATGTTGTCATTTCTTAATCAGAAGTACGAGTATGATGTCGATGTAAAAATGCCAGGCGGCGAGTCTATAAAAATTGACTTTAAAACAGCAGGAGTAGGCAACAACAACAACAAATACATCGAAGTTGTGGATTCTGAAGCGGATGCTACGAAATTCAAGAATGTACGCGAGAAGCTGCCAACGCTTGATATAATTGCTGTAGGACACTCAAAATATGCAAGCAGGATAAGTGAAATGGACTCTCTCTTCTATTTCAATAGCGGCGATAACATGCAGAGTGGCTCAATATTTATTGAGGACCCAACACTTGCATTTGACTATGCTCACATCCTGCCGCTAGTAGAGAAATGCTCTGTGCTGCATGGTCATACATCTACTGTGATGGTAGAGATAATTGGTGCTATGAAGGACAACTTGGTGGTTGACTTTGGAGAGGCAAAGAGGATAATCAAAGAGACGCTCAGTGCAATAGATCACAAGTTCTTCATCAATAAGAAATACCTACAAAGGGAAGACGATGTTCACTATTATGTAGGGTTTGAGGGTCCAAAAGGGTACTTTAACCTTCAGCTGCCAAAGTCTACTACATACATGCTGTCTGGTGAAGCGACTGTGGAGAAGCTTTCTTCAGAAATAATTAAACTACTTGCACCTAAGATGCCCCAAAATGTGGAGGCCCTTGGTGTATACATCTACGAGGGGATCAACAAGGGCGCTCACATCATAGCAGGAGTAAAGAAAGAGAACTAGCGGATGCGGAGCGATAAGGCTCTTGTAATGCTTTCCGGAGGACTCGACTCTGCCACGTGTCTTTATTGGGCTAAAGAAAAATATCCTGACGTTTCTGCAATTACGTTCAACTACTTTGGCAGGCTTGTGCAAGAAAAGCGCGCTACAGCAAGGCTGGTTAGAGCGGCTGGCATCAAGGATCTCATAGAGATAGATCTACCATTTGTAAAGGAAGCAGGCGACTTCTTTTACGCCGGGCACTTGAAAAACCCTCATTCTGATGGTGGGTGGACGTCGTCGTATGTACCGGCTAGGAACATGATATTCTATTCGATAGCCGCCCACTATGCAGAATACCTTGATACCAAATGGATTATCGGGGGGCACAACTTGCACGATGTCAAACTCTTCAAAGATGCTTCAAAAAATTATATAGAAAAATTAAATGGCCTTTTTAAGGAGGGATGCCACTTGTGCGATGGGCAAGCATATCAAATACTGCTTCCACTAGCGGAGATGAATAGGAAACAAATAATCAAGCTTGCTATCAATCTTAAAGCACCAATAGAACTGACATGGAGCTGCCATAGAGAAGGAAGTGCTCACTGCGGTAGGTGCTACGCATGCAGACAGAGGCTTGAGGCTTTTAATCTTCTGGGTCTCAAAGACCCCGCCTTTTACTTCAAGTGAGCCTGATTTCCATTATTCTGTCACTGCTCAGCCTGATATTGCTCAGATAAATAGTGTCAAACCAATTGATATCCGTCTGGACATGTATGATGCCTCCTCCTCTGTCTGGCGTGACGTTTATAATTATACCAAATCCCGCTACCTTGCCATTTGAACCAAGGCCTACGAACATCCTCTCCATGCTTTCTTGCTTTAACGGCACTATAGGGAATGGCTGAAACAATGTCTCAGAAGGTGAAAACGACTTACCCATATATACCGCATTAACTTGCGAGAGTTCCGCTGTGAATAATCCATTGCCAATATACCGGAGGAACTGATCCAGCCGGCGGCTCAAGCGCTCAAGCCTTGACTTGTACGTCTGGTTGCTGGGCCTAGCACGGATGACCCGCCAAGGCCCGGTCTTCAAGGTATCAAACAGAGTGCCGTTTTCACCGAGCAATATTATTGCATCAGGTTGTAACTCTTCTGCTAATATTGCCTTGTACTGAACGCCACCGTTGCTCACGTAGCCATCTGTATTGACAATTGTAACGTTGGTAAGTGGGCTGACTGTGTCGAGTATGGATCTTAGCTTTTTTGCTATCAATCCCTCAAACCCTGCGGGTGTTATACTTCCAACAAATTCAAACATGGTACTGGTGGTAGTGGTAGTAGTAGTAGTAGTAGTAGTAGTAGTAGTAGTAGTACTAACATCTCTTAGGTCGACCACCTGCTTGGAGAGAAATGCAGCACCTACGGCAGCAGGCGGGGCTAGGTCACCCTGGCCAATGTCTCCATCTATAACACATGGAACAATCCCATGCCTGATTGCCATATTTGCAAGATACATCGTAAGCGTTGATTTGCCTGTATCGGCGGCGCCTACCAACATCACTGTAATTTTTTTGCCTGCCGCCAAGGCCGACACCTGCTGGGCAATACCGCGCCACATTGATGTTCCTGCGTGATGTGGGTGAGCCCACCATATCCTGGCGCCATATCCAAGCCGGGCTTGCAGCCTGCACCTGTTGCCTAGCTCAAATGGGAGCGCCTTGCCAGCCCTTACCTTTACTGTCTGCCCAGAGACGTTAGTTCCAAGAACATGACATACCCCATTTACAAATACCTTGGCTGGACCCTTTACCATCCGAACTCTTATCGCGTATGACATGGTCTAATAATACACTGTTGGGCATGTTGCTTCAAATAATTTTTCTGTAGATGAGCCTTGGATGACGGATGATCGATAGATTCTAAACGTTTATTTCTCTATTAGATCGTTTTACCGCTAAATTTGTCGGCCTCGACAGGCCCAGAATCTGGGGGTCGGCTCGGAGAGCACCAACACCAACACCAGCTTGTGCGTACTCTGAGCCTCATGGACATCATAATGGTTGGTATAGCAGGCATGATTGGTGGTGCAATCTTTGTACTGACGGGCTCAGCAATTGGTTTGGCAGGCAGCGCAGTCATACTTGCATTTGTGATAAATGCCATCATTACACTCTTTACGGCCATGGCATACGCAGAACTCGGCTCGGCAATGCCGGAGGCAGGGGGAGGGTATCTTTGGATAAGAGAAGGATTACCCCGACCAAATGCCTTTATCAGCGGTTGGATGGCATGGTTTGCTCACATCATAGCAGGAAGTCTTTATGCTGTCGGCTTTGGGGCATTCTTCTATCAGTTGCTTGGCCCAGATGTTGCCGGCATATTGTCTGACCAGCCGTTATTTGGAGTCATCCCATTTGACAAGCTGATAGCCGTGGCCGCCATCGCAGCATTTACGTATCTAAACATCAAGGGAACCTCTGAAACAGGTAAGACAGGTACTATAGTCACTATTGTACAGCTTGGCACCATTCTTTGTCTAATAGTCGCCGGCTTTTGGACGATACATAACAACCCTAATTTGATGTCCAACTTCGCTGACTTTATGCCAACGGGCATACCTGGCTTGTTTGCAGCCATGGGCCTTACTTTCATAGCTTTTGAAGGTTACGAGATCATTGTCCAGACAGGAGAGGAAGTCAAAAACCCAAAACGTAACATACCAAGAGCGATCTTTATCTCCCTTGCAATAGTAGTTACGCTCTACTGCCTGGTAGCGTTTGTCTCGATAGGCGCAATATCACCCCAAGGGATTGCTGCATGGAGATTCATAGGCGAAGGCGGTGAGCTGGGCATTGTGAAGGCTGCAGAAATATTCCTGCCCTATGGTGTCTTGATAGTACTTGGCGGCGGAATGATCTCGACACTGGCTGCACTTAACGCCACTACATTCTCCTCAGCTAGAGTGGCATTTGCAATGGGTCGACATTACAACCTTCCACATAAACTCAGCTCCATTCACCCAGTAAATAGAACACCCCATATTGCGATAATAATCTCCGGAATAATCATGGCATTTATGGCATACACACTGCCGCTTGCCGATATTGCAGTGGCGGCAGGTGTGATCTTTCTTCTCCTGTTCACACAGGTAAATATTGCAGCTATTACCATACGGAGGATATATGGCAGCAAGCTATCGTATGGATTCAAGACGCCTTTCTTCCCCGTGATACCTATTGCTGGCATTTTCCTAAACTTGGCGCTTGCACTCTACCTGCTTGTCACCCAACCGCTCAGCTGGGGCATAACTATACTATGGATATTGGTGGGCTTCGTGCTCTATAGGATGTATACTTTCAAGCAGGAGATACAACACTATGCCCCTATAGTGATGTCTGAGGGTGATCTAAACAGGCAGGACTACCGCATTCTCATTCCATATACACCCGAAGACCCTGACAGACTCTTGAAATATGCAATAAGAGTAGCTAAAGAGACAGGAGGCGAAATAAATATACTGCGCGTCATAACTGTTCCTCGCCAGACGCCGCTCTCTGCAGGCATAGCATTCGCTGACACTGCAAAGCGATCGTTTGAGCCGCTGGAAAGAATATTGGACAAACAGAATATTCCAAGCCACTACCTTGTCAGAGTTTCACATGAGGCAACCGAGGCGATCCTTGCAACCATTGAAG
>JBKPNF010000167.1:0-5928 GCA_046732455.1 Thermoproteota archaeon
CTGTCATCTATTGGCACAAAAATAGGAATATTCCTCTTCGCTGCTATCTCAAAATCTTGTTCTCCATTTGCTGGTGCCAGATGGACAAGACCGCTGCCCGTGGCTGTGTCAACAAAGTCATCTGTGATCACAAAGTGGACCGAGTCCTTGGCTGCCAGCTCTGCTAGGCTGGGTATCATACTGAGTAACGGGTGTATGTAATATCGACCATCAAGCTCGCTCCCCTTGATCGTCTTTTCAACTGTGAAGTCTCCAATATGCAATTCCTTCATAAGGTCATTCATTCTGTAGGCGCCGACAATCCACAGCTCATTACCTCGGCCAATGCGCACATAATTATAATCAGCCTTGGGGTTTGCTCCAACCATTTCATCTGTAATGATGGTAAAGGGCATTGTAGTCCACACTACCATGTAGACATCTTCTTCTTCTTCATCTTTCAGCTTGACTTTATAGTAAAATGAGGGATCTTCAACAGTTTCATACCCTTGATTTACTTCTGCATTACTAAGGGATGTTTGGCATGATGGGCAGTAGGCGACTACCCTGAACCATTCCCTCATTACTCCGCTTTCCCATGCCTTCTTCAAGTACTGCCATTCTCGCTCTATGTATTGATCGTGGAAAGTCCAGTATGCCTTTTCATAGTTAAATGACATGCCAAGTAGTTTGTCGACTGAAACCCACTTTTCGTTATACGAGTTGACTATCTTCTTGCAGGTTTCAACAATTTTTTCCACTCCGACCTTGGTGACGTTTTCTGCCTTGCTGCCTGTCAGGCCAAGCTCCTTTTCTGCCTGCAGTTCTACTGGCAAGCCTTGTGTATCCCAGCCGGCGCGGAATACAACTCTTTTTTTTTGCAAAGTGTTAAATCTGTACCAGAGATCTTTGATAATTCTTCCCCGAAGGTGACCTGCGTGTGGTTCGCCGTTCATTGTAGGTGGACCCTCAATATAGCCTACAAGCTCTTTGCCTGCCAGCTCTGTCTGCAAGAAAGCGGTTAAATCTACATTACCCAGATAATCGCGAACGTTGTTTTCGATTTCCTTGGCGTTAAAATTGATCGTAAAGTGCATCTGCGCGCGAATCCGGTTGGCGCCGCCTGTGTTTATGTTTTTGGCTATTCAAGCTAGAGCACACCTTCATTAATCATGATTATGTTTTTTATCTACACATTTCATGCGAAAAAAGTATTAGCGGTCCTTCCCCATCTTTTTCATTATTTGGGTTTTTGCCGGATCATTTTTGTGCAGGCAAGAATCTCCCCGATCTTTATTAATTTCGCACATACATAGTTTGCAGGAAGTTACATTTGTAGGATTGTAAGGGATTTATGGATTCTCCCTGTAAATATTGAATTCAGGCATTGTTACTATACTACATAACATTAAGAATATTATTTGGGGACTACCTTAACGACCGAAGTGAAGTGGCTCTGGACTTAATAATAATATTGTTCCCTTTTGTAATATCTTATAGCCATCAGATTCTCGTCTAAATTTCAGTTCTTTCAGCTATCTTAATCGGGAACCAATTCTCCGCTACGTTTAACGGGTAGGCAAGATGATTAAGCGTCTTATTAATGAACCCTGTGTAAACTGCACTCAAAATCCTTGACCGCTTGATTCCATATTCGTGACGAAAAACAAGATTCAGGTAACCATCTTTGTCGACGTGGCAAGAAAATACTTTATAGGATCCACCATATACCAACAGCCGATCAAACACAACTTTGAGGGTATTATTGATAGTACGCTGGTATCTTTTTCCGCTGTAAGGAGTATGATCTTCCTGCGGCGCGCAGGAGCTGGACTAACACAGATTTCGAAGCATATATGATTACAGAGCTAATATAGCGATGAATACAGGCACAAACACTATTGCTATTGTGTTGAGCAGCTTGATTACTGTGTTAAGCGCCGGGCCAGCTGTGTCCTTGTATGGATCACCAATCAAGTCACCTACGACTGCGATTGCATGAGCCTCTGTTTTTTTCTTACCTTGCATTTCAATATATTTCTTGGCGTTGTCCCATGCTCCTCCGCTGTTTGCGAGATGGTACGCAAGGAATAGGCCGCTAACAACTGCGCCCATGAGCACACCAGCCACAGCAGTTGGACCTAAAAGCACGCCTATTACGATTGGAGCCGCAATTGTGACTAGTGCCGGCTTCCACAGCTCCCTTAAGCTTGCAGTCGTTGCAATGTCAACGCACTTGGCATAGTCTGGCGTTTCGCTGCCGTCCATTATGCCTGGCCTTTCCTTGAACTGCCGCCTGACTTCGTCAACCATCTTAGAAGCTGATCTACTCACTCCTGCTATGAGCAGACTTGTTACAAAGAATGGGATAAGGCCACCTACTAAGAGCCCAATTATCAGCCCCACATCTGATAGCGAGTATTCAAATGCCGCTGCTGGAAATATTCTGTCAGCCTCGTGCTGAAATGCCTGTATCATGGCAAGCGCAGCAAGGCCCGCACTTGCGATTGCAAACCCTTTTGTTATAGCCTTCGTAGTGTTGCCAGCAGAGTCTATCTTATCAGTTATTGTTCGATTGTCTTCACCCATGCCAGTCATTTCAACAATGCCGCCAGCGTTGTCACTAATGGGTCCAAACGCGTCAATACATAGAACTATCCCTGCAAGACTCAGCATGGCCATGGCAGCCATTGCTGTGCCATATATTCCCATGATGGGGTCGTGCGTCACTCCGTATGTAATGCCGTATGAAACTCCAAGTACAATAACTATAGCAAGCATAAACGGTCCGGTTGAGCGCATCCCCATGACAATGCCTGTGAGCGTGTTTGAGGCGTACCCCCACTTGGTCGAGTCTGCAATCTCCCGCACTGGCTTGTACTTAGAGTTAGTGTAATAGTCGGTAATTCTCTGTATTACTGGCACAAGTATCACCCCGACGACTGTGGTTGCAAATAGCGAGTATGATAGCAAGTTGTAGCCTAGAAAAGCGGTAGTGAAGAGAAAGTTAAGGACAATGGCTATCGCGGCGCTAACTATAAACGCAATATTGAGCGGGTTCATAGGGTCAGATATTTTTCTTGAAGTTATCGTCATAGCACCAACTATTGACGCTATCAGCCCTGAAGCCCCTATCAGCATTGGGTAGATCACCAGCGGGTTCACTTCGACCCCCACCAGCGGGAGCAGCGTAGGCCCGAATCTGTCGCCACCTATTGCTTCCAGGCTCCCAGGCGCAATAAGTGCGCCAAGCAGCATCGCGGCAAGTATCGTGACAATGTATGATTCGTAGACATCAGAGCCCATCCCGGCCGCATCGCCTACATTATCTCCAACATTATCTGCGATTGTAGCTGGGTTCCTCGGATCGTCCTCTGGAATGCCTGCTTCAACCTTGCCTACAAGGTCTGCTCCCAAGTCCGCAGCCTTTGTAAATATGCCTCCGCCAGCTCTGATGAAAAGAGCGATGAGGCTTGCGCCGATACCAACTCCAGCAATTGTTAGCGGATCAGGATACACAAAGAAGAGCACAGTGATCGCTATCAATGCCATCGCCGGCACTGACAGCCCCACAGTTGCCCCACCCCTAAACGCAGTGGCAAATGCCGGGCCTAGACCTTTTCCAGTTGCCTGAGCGGCTCGAGCAGCCGCCTTGACCGTGATCCTGAGCGAAATCAGACCAGCGATCGCGGAGAGCGAAGCGCCAACTGCGAACGCCACTCCGTTTGAGAAGCTTGAAGCAAAACCAATAATTATTGCAAGTGCAATCGCCACAGGTATTACAATCTTGAATTCCCTTCTTAGGAAGGCCATCGCGCCGGCCCTGACAGCAGATGAAATGTTCATCATGGCTTCAGTTCCACTTTGCTGCCTTCCAACCCACACAGCAAGCCCCGCAGCGGCTCCCATTGATGCAATTGAGGCCCCGATGGGTAGCATATCTTCAAAAACCATTTGCGGTTTTTTTCCGTTGGACTCGTTATATAAAGGGTTACGGGCAACCAAGCAACAACTAGAACGAGGTTAACAACCAACCAAATTTCGATTGGAGCAGGCTTATGTTTCATGATATATTGTATATTTGCGTGTAATAACTGGATTTTATGTAAAAATTAGATACTGTCCCTCATAAAATAAAGACCTGGTTTGGATTCCAGAGGCCGCAAAAAATAAGGGCAGGAAATTCATACACGGCACCATCATCATCTGAATATGTCTTTTCACTCCCCCGCCCTGCCTGCACATGGCGAGTGTTAAGGCCTACGCGCTCGAAGACGATACAAAATCAATGCACGTTTTGAGCGTGTGGGATTAATTCTTTCTTGGCGTCCCATGGTTCCATTTGCCTCTGGACGTTACACTTATGGAAGCTAAAAAAAGACTCCGACTTTAGCATATTCTAGCACACGTGACGCCCGATATTGAGGGCAGCTTATCTGAGTAAAAGATGACTCCCTCTACCGCCGAGACCATAGGAGTCACCTTTCTCACTAATGCCTTAACATAGAAGGGCGAAACTAAGCCTAGCTGAATATTTGAAAGTACTAGCAAGCGCACAAAAAAAGAAAGATTCAAGAATTAATTAAAAGATTCAGATATAAGAATAAAAAATTTGGCTAAAGCGCTTTGAATTGGTCGCTCCACCGCATATATGCCCTTATCATCTCCACACTAACACTCGGCTTGCGGATCCGTAATATATCTCTGAAATCGGTCATGTTTATGGGTCTTGTATTGGTGCCGTCCTCCATCGCCCTGCCGCTTTCAAACAATTCGTTTACGACATGTAACTGAACTGATTGGCAAATGTCCTTGATGTCGCTTGCGCTATAGCCCTCACTTATTTTAGCAAGCTCGTCAACCCTCAGGGTCCCGTCAACGTTGAGCGGGCTTGTATACTGAACGAAAAGGTTCGTCCTTGATGCGTTTCCTGGTAGCGTCACGTAGATCCTCTTTTGGAACCTGCGGAGGAATCCCACCTCCAGGCTCCAAGGCTTATTGGTTGCGCCTATCACATACAGCTGAGATTCTTTTCCCTTACCATTGATGCCATCCATCTCGGTCAGAAACTGGTTCTTGACTCTAACCTCGCCACCCACCTCACTGTTGCGCGTGCCGAGGAGCGAATCTATCTCGTCAATAAACAACAGAACTGGTACTCCCTCGCTTTCGGTCAGGTTACGGGCCATATTGAATAATTTCGAGATGTTTTTTTCAGCCTCCCCTAGCCACTTGCTCATCATTGATGCAGCATCCACGTTGATGAAGTAGCCGTCAATCTCTGCAGCGGCCGCAGCTGCAAGCAGCGTCTTGCCACATCCCGGGGGGCCATAAAGTAATATGCCACGCGGCCATCCAAGCGGGAACAAGTCCGCTCTCTTTGTCGGGTAAACGATAGATTCACGAATCGCCCTCTTAGCATCTTCAAGACCGATGACTTCCTTCCAGCCCACCTTGGGCTTTTCCTTCATTACCAAGTCGTCGAAGTCGGCCTTGAGTGTTTCCACGTTTCCTCTGGACTTCGCTGAACTTGCCGTAGAAGAAGCATAAGAAGACGCAGTAGAAGGTTTGCTTCCATGCCCATTTGGAGGATCTAGTTTAACATTTTCAATCTGGGTTGGCGCCAGCTTCTCTTCTTCTAGGCCGTGGGACATCTGAAGAGCCTTAATCCTATTCTGATACGCGTTTGCTCTCTCCATGTACACTTTGTTTAGCTTGTAATCAGGATATATCTGAACGAGCTTGACTAGTGCCTCTATAGCCCGCTGGTATGAATTGATAGCCATCCCCCGCGAGCCCTGAGAGTCCAGCCTGATTGCCTCAGCTGCATACTTGCTAGCGCTATTTTCTAATTCCTGTGGTGCGAGACTCAATACAGTTCAAGCCAGATTGGGTTCTTGCTTTGAATTACTTATGTGTAAATCTATGTTGCCTAGCTAACAAAATAAA
>JBKPNF010000168.1:0-5063 GCA_046732455.1 Thermoproteota archaeon
ACTGGCTGTTTAACTCAAAATGGAGCTCTTGCACTTTGTACCGTCGGCCTGCAAGAAAGTATACTGCGTGCTGGTGGAGCTCTTCGAGTGCCTGCGGCAATGCTCGGTCGCCTACAATCTTATTGTTGAACTTGATGTCGACTCTGCTTCCTATACCGCGTATGCTATATCCATCAAGCACCTTCAATGCGTCCTTCAGGCCAGGTACGAACCTATCTTTAACCACTTTGACAATACCCTTTGAGACAAGCTTTTGAAGTACATCCCACACCTGCTTAGATTCTGCAATCAACAAAGGCCTGTCGCAGGCCATTGCTAGAACTTGGTACTCCAGTACGAACGAATTTGACGGATCAGTGTATGCCCATTCGTGATCGTCCATATAGTCTGCTGGATGCATCTTATAATATTGACTTATTGGATCATTGCCCAGTGCGAGGAATGCGTACCCCTGCTGGCCGCGCCTTGCGGCGCGGCCGACTCGCTGAAAAAGTCGGTTAATGGGGACAATATTGGAAATTATCGCGTCCACACTGCCAATGTCGATTCCAAGTTCGAGCGTAGGTGTAGCGGATATTGCCATGAGTTGCCCCGCCTTGAACTCTTGTTCTATTTCTTTCCTGAGAGCTGATGGTAGGCCCGCACGATGCACTCTGATGTTAATTCCCTGTCGTGCTCCGTAAAATGCCGTCAGCTCAGAGCTAAGATGCGAGCTGGCAAACACAATAGTCCTATGCTTTCTCCTTGTGGTCTGCCTGAGGAGGTCCAGCATCAATGATCTGTAAGATCTCAGCGAAGGAAATATTATCGCAAGGTTTATTCTGCCTCGCCGGCCCATGCCCTTAACCACCTGCATTTGCCTTCCAAAAAGTGTCTGGCAGAATTCAGCGGCATTTGGTAACGTAGCCGATGCAGCGACGATCTGGAGTCTGCCCCCTGTGAGCCTCTCAAGCCTTGCAATGATGTGGTGTACATTCGCTCCAAAGATGCCTGTGTATACGTGTGCCTCATCAGCTACCAGAAATTTGGCAGTTCTGACCATGCGTGAGAATTTCGTCCTATGCATCATGTGATAGTGCAGCACGTCAAAATTGGTGATGATGATATCGGGCGGCGAGTCTATTACGGCTCTGCGCTCGTTTTCTAATGTGTCGCCATCGAGGACTGCTACCCTTACACCGAGAGGGTTTGCCATCTCTTCTATCTTGGGCAGTTGGTCGCGCGATAGTGCCTTTGTTGGATAAATAAAAATTGCAGACACCTTGCCTTTACCAATGCGAAGTGATCCAAAGCGGGAAAGGTGTCCTGCAATTTCTTGGAGAAGTGGGATGCAGAAAGCCTCAGTTTTGCCTGATGCAGTGGGCGCGGTAATTACCACATCGTTTCCCTGAAGGATTTTCTTAATCGCTTCCTCTTGAAATTTGTAAAGATGGCCGATTTTTTTTGCTTTCAAGACATTTATTATGGCCTCGTCCACGGGCATATCGTCGACCGGAGAACCAAGCGCCGGCGGAGGATCGTCTACTGCCTGAAAGTCAACTATATAATCCTGTTGAGAGCGCAGCGTCAGCTCCAGCAGTGGATCACCTGTGGCTTTAGCGGCAGCCATCAAAGCATCTATTTCTACAGTAGGCCGAATTATTCTTTCTTGCTGCATCAGGAGTTTCAGGTCGTCGGCATATGCAATACCGACCCCACTTTCACAGCGGTCCAGAAAATCAAGGTAAGCCTCGTCTGTGCCCCCTGCATTCGATACGATTGAGCAAATATTGCATTTGGAACATAGAAATATCAGGCGCCCGTCAAATATCTTGTCAACTCCAACCGAATGAAGAGATCCGCACTTTGGGCAGCGATAGTTTATCAAGGTGCAGGCGCATAAACAGAAGCAAGTTAATTGCTTTTCTGTCTTTCTGGAAGTTGCCAAACGCTGTCCAGGTCGCGCAACTCTTGAAGTGATCTTTGAACTTTTTAGTCTATATTCAGGTGCCCGCCATACGTTTTGCCAGAATATGTTCATCATTATCCTTTCCTAGAAAAAAACAATAGTTTTGCTGGGTCGCGGGTAAGAGTTCTCGATCACTACTCTCTAGTGGCGCCTGGCTAACATAATGCTTCCAGTTCAAGATAATTGTCCCAAACCATGTTGGCCTGATGGTTATTTGGGCAACCCCCTACAGACCTGATGGTTCAAACTATAAGCACTATGGTAAACAACTTATAGGTCTTGATCATGAAATTGATTGCTAAAAGAAAACGTCCCGAGAGACTGCAAAACTAGCTATAATAATGGCGTAATAGCAGCTGCGGCTAGTAGTTGTCCGGTCTTGGAAGCCATTATTGGACTGAGGTGATAGAGGTATTGCGTGCAATCATTCCTGTTTACGATAAGGTCAACAGGGTTATCTCGCTGGGTAGAGACGAGGAGTACAGGCTACGAGGCATTCGAGGCCGCGTAATGCCGGGCAATATCATTCTTGACGCCGGCTCCGGCTACGGCAATATGTCGCGTTTAGCACTTGCAGAAGCTCGGGGTGACGCAAAGGTTGTGATGTACGATCCACTGCTCGAGATGCTTGCCAATGTAAATAATTACTTGCTTGGTTCGCAGGCATTGCTTTGTTCTGGTGTTTTTGAATGTATGCCCTTCCGCGACGGAATATTCGATGCTGTGTTGTGCGGCTATTCTCTTCGCGATTCAATACGCCTTCAACAGGCCATAAAGGAGATGCATCGAGTGCTCAAATTTGGCGGCCGGCTTGTGATAATTGACCTCGGCAAGCCAGACAACCATGTATCAAGGGCAATGGTTTCTATATATTTAAGATATTTTCTTGGAATATTCGCTTACTTGGCTGCCGGCAAGGCAGGGCTAAAATTCAAAACGCTTTATGGTACCTATCTACGCTGGCCCAAGAATTCAGAGCTTGAGTCCCTGCTGAAGGAGAAATTTTCGCACGTGCAGTTTGATACGGGCATGATGGGCGGCGCAGTCATCATAGCCGCGTATAAGTAATAACAGGATAGTGATGAATCGCGCAGCCGTGCACATTGCGATATGCTGCTCGATTGTATAGGCGCTTCATATGGCATGCATCCGCGCACAGTACCCTATTTGCTAGAGAGCGAGCTGCAGCAGACTATTTACAAGCAGGTCTAATCGGTACTATGAACTGTCTTCCCTATATCTCACTCCATTCTTAGTCTGCATCTTGCTGGAGACTGGGGGTCTACAACACTCTTTTTG
Organism: Thermoproteota archaeon; assembly: GCA_046732455.1. Lineage (GTDB taxonomy): Archaea > Thermoproteota > Nitrososphaeria > Nitrososphaerales > Nitrososphaeraceae > Nitrososphaera. The sequence goes on from JBKPNF010000168.1 coordinate 3,248, forward strand.
GCACGGGGGTGATGGTAGGGCCAACATCGGCCGGATTTGCATCAGACGCGTTTGGCTCAGGCAGCAGCCCCTATCTTCCATTCTTTTATCATAGCTAGCACGTTTGTATCAGCGACTACAATATTTAGAAAAGGGAGTAACCATTTTTAGGCATAAGATGCTAGTTTGTATGTAATGTCTACACAAGAAGATGTCCTTGAATGTCAAGAGCTGGCATACGGCCTTGAGGCACTCGTGAGCGTGATTGAGGATGAGGATGCGCTCATTACAGCACTCAAGGAGGCGGGCAAGCGCTTTTCTTTATTCAAGCGCCGGTTAGAGGTACATACAGACTAGACTATTGAAACCCTGCGGCCCTCTATCTTCATTCTACCTTCGCAAAACATCCTTACAGCTTCTGGGTAGAGTTCATGTTCTTGCTCAAGTATCCTTGCTGACAGACTCTCTTCATCGTCACCCTCTTTTACTTGGACCGCCTTCTGAAGTATAACAGGTCCGGAGTCCATCCCCTCATCTACAAAGTGGACTGTGCAGCCGGTGACCTTTACGCCATAGTCAAGCGCCTGCTTTTGTGCATGGAGTCCGGGAAATGCCGGCAAGAGAGCAGGATGAATGTTCATAATTCTCATCCTATACCGCCTCACAAACTCGGGGCTTATTATCCTCATAAAACCAGCAAGACACACAAGCCCTGACTGAGAGGTCACGCCATGTTCATGCAGTATGCTGACTATTTTCTGGTCATAGTTCCAGCCCTTCAAGCCATCAGGCGGTATCACCTTTGTAGGTACATGGAATTTTTCTGAAGCAATCTTGAGCCCTGAAATCCCGGGCTTACTTGAGATTACAATGCTTGGCTTGGCTTTTCTTATCTTCCCTGACTTTATGCCAGCCAAAATTGCATCCATGTTGCTTCCCCTCCCAGAGATTAGCACTCCGAGGTTGATCAAGTGTCTTATAACTTGTGGCCAGCCCCTTCTTAAACATCGCTGGCCCGCTTCTCATTATTGTAGCAGGAATTCTATCCTGCATTGCGCAATCAAGAAGCCAGATCTAGAGGAAATTATATATATTTTATCACGCGCCAGATGGCAGAATATCAAATCTCGTGCTTGACACTAAGTAGTCTTTATGTAAACATAGTAATGAGATCATCTTGGAGATCATCTTAGCAACATCATTTGTCCATTGTACCGAGGAAAATCGTAGAATTAGATAGTATATCTTCTGGCAAAGACTCTGATGATTACTTTCTCGTGATATATGCTGACGAAAAACCCAAAGATACATCATTTTTTATTCCAGCTCCCTTGAGAACACCCTATATGGCAGCTTACTTCTGTCAATCCCTTATGTTGCAATCTTGTGCATCCGCAGCGCGGATGCAGGCATGGACCGATTGTAAAATCTGCTCAATGGTATTTCGAATTTAAAATATGATGTGAATGACCGTACAGTGACTTGCTATATCTAAGCATATGCATTATTCCACGCCACCGTTTACTTTTAGATTTCCTTATAGTAGCTATATCTTAAAATACTGATCTCCTCTAAGCATGACAGCTCATAATGAAAGCGAAAGTGGGTCTTGGCCAGTCCGGCATAATGGTAGAGCATACTGATGCAGCAATCGCGCTCGACCCTTCCCGTGCCACCGATTGTCATTTTACGTTTGTATCTCACGCTCACGTTGACCACCTCCACAAGCGTAGTATAGAAAAAAAGAATAAAACCCAGGTGCTTGCGTCAAAGGAGACCGCTCTAATTGCACAGGTGAGGGGTTACAAAATTGGCGACTCTACTGAACATTATGACG
>JBKPNF010000169.1:0-3539 GCA_046732455.1 Thermoproteota archaeon
ATGATTCTATAGAACCATTACTTCAGGTCATTCTATCATTCCCGTGAATAAATTGCTCATAATTATGCCTCTTAATGTTATCTAGCATTTTATAACCATTCAAAAAAGGCGGGCCCAGAGGGCTCCAGCAGAAAAAACTTCAAAAATTGGACGCGATGTATCAACGAATAGAGTGAAAACTACTTCAGTTATTTTATGCATATCCACATTAGTTATAGACTGCATTGGTTTGGGCTGGTAGTGGAAAATATATCTCGAGTGGTCAATTCTACATTCCACCGATTATCTAGACAGCACAACGATCACAGTTATCTACAAGTATGGGCCCAAGAGGTATACATGGTTGGTCATGTCAACTGCTTTTGTCTTTTGAACTGCGATATTGGTGCAGAGAGGGCCATAATAGCGGAAATGCGCGACGGCGCTTGTGTCTCTCAAACCATGTTGTAATGAGAACCTAATTTGCTATTTGAGGGCTCGTTGACGCGTACATTCTTGCGCCGGTCATCAACATTTCTCCTCAAAGGAGCATCATTTTCATGTCCAGGATGGGACCTTATATGGCTCCAATATTCTGAATTTGTGATCGCTTCTTTGCAGATAGGGCAATTTGCATAGTTGCACTTATGGTGATCTGCAAAATTAGGATGTATTATCTGGTGGCAGGTGGCACATTTTTCCAAAATTTATCATTGTGTATGTAATGATACCAGCATTAGTACTTATTGGATATGGAGACTTGTGGAGTAGAAAGCGATTTGTTTTCGATGTACATTTTATCCTTGTATTCAAAGAATTTAATTTCCACTTTTCTGCCAGCATTCTCCTTCTGAATGGCATTTTTTCTTGCCACAGACAAAGGCTGGTACCCATATGAGGACGAATAGTATGCGCCCCGAAGCTGTAGATGTGCGCTGCTAACATCATCAATTATTCCATAGAATCTTGACAAGGATTTGTTATCCGATCCCTGCTGTTTTGTGCTTATATTTCGCATCCCAACTGCTATCAAATCACCTGTACGGCGACTATAGATGCATACGTCGAAAGTATATTCAGAGTTGGATTTGCCGCTGATTTTTTCGTCGATCACAAATTTGTGCATCATTGGGCTGTATCGGGAGGAGAGAAATACTGTGAATCTGAAACTTGAAAGGGACTCATGACAATCAAGAAATATTTGCTGTAGCAGGATAATTGCCCTGTCGTTTAATCTTGCAAGCGACAGAGACAGCTTGGGTTTTAGTGTCAGTTCCTTTCTGGTGCTTCGGGTATCGATAGTGCATTGACATTGTTCTGCCACCATCTGTAAAATCTGAAATGGGATGTTATAATTGGCGAGATGGGTCTCTATATCCTGACGTTGTTTCTCGGTCAACATATGCTCAATTGCAGACAAAATACAACCTATGTTGTTAGGGGTAAAAAGAGGCTATTAAATCCAGCTCATCTATAAAGCGGGGCAATGGGATTGAGTTATAGCAACCAAATAGATTGCATATGCAATCAAGACTGAAAATAGAGGTTCTTTTGTCGTTATGGTTCACACAGGCATCAACCAAATATGCGGATGTATCGAAGCTGCTCTCTTATGCTAGGATGAAATGCGGTGAGATGTTGAAGGGTGAAACCGGAGACAAGGATAAGCATGTAGTAGTCTAGGACCAATGCCAATTCATTTGCCGCGCTTCAGGAGGATATCACATCTTAAAGCGATAAAGATATGCCCTACCTTGACTGACTAACAACAAACAGTACCTTTCAACAGATGTGACCAATTGACATCTATATGCCTTTGAATTAGGGCCTTTGAATTTGCTACGATCTTTGTTGTATCAGGGTCATGTCCTATTAGTTCTGCTAACTCTATTTCAGTTTCTACTGCAAAGCAGTTATAGCCTTCTTTAAAGTCACAGTACTCAGGTTTGATATCGCCGCCCTCAATCCATTTTCTATGCAAGATTAGCGCACAATCATTGTGTATTGCTTCGAGGAAAGTGTACTGTGTACCGCCCCCATCGTGCTTAAGTATCGACAGATCAACGACGAATTTTGTCTCTGCAAGTATTTCAGACAGAGTCGAAAAAGACTTTTCAAATGTTCCATAAAAATATTTGTTAAAATCTCCTTGAAAGCCTCCAAGGTAGCTGTGAACATATACTCTACTTGGGCAGCCGTACAGTTTGATTGCGTTAATTTTATCTAGAATCTTGTTAGCCCTTAATAGCATGTCTGTATTTTTTTCAAAGCTAATTCGAGATATCGACACTGCTCCCTTTCTTTTAGGTTTGCTCATGATGGGATAAGAATAAAAAGGATGGTATAGAAATGTGCAGTCAAGTCCATATGTCCTTTGCACATATTCCTGTACGGTTCTTCTAATTGTGACTAGTCTCCAATTTTTAACATAAGGAGCTGTTCTATTTGATATGTCTCGGTGGTCGTGGATTACCAGCGTAATATCCTTTAGTCTGTCTTTAGACCTTTTATTTAGTTCAACTAATGCGTGGAAATAGTTTTCCTTAAAGATGGTAACAAAAGGGTATTTTATCTTGGCCAGAATATCAGGAGAAACGTTCTGATAGTGTAGACCATAGCCAAATTCTCGCAACTTTCTTTCAGATATTTTGGCACAACGGAATATGGCGTTTGCATTTGATATGTTTGCGGCAAAGCTATGGTCTATGTTACTGCTGTTATCAAAGATGCCCAGCTTATGTATTAAATGAGCAGCAAATGTGGTGGCTCCTCCATAGAGATATTTATGCATATAGAAGAATTGTGTTTTTTCTATTTTCTCTGATTTCATGTCCAGAAAGGCCTTCTGCGGAACAATCTTTGCTGCGTCTTCTACAAGCTTTAGGTCATCTTTTCGTCCTTTGGCCACTCATAAGATGAAATTAAAAGCAGTATAAAAATACAGTTAGCAGCAGGCTAGTAAGAATTTTGAATTAGTTTTTGTCTTCTATTAGATGGTCGATATGGACCTAGACCCCCGGAATATAGGCTGGATCTCTTTGCTTGTTATCGGGTTATGCAAAGGTACGATAGGTGATATTAAAAAGGCGGGCCCAGAATGACTCGGTAGAAAAAACTTCAGAATTTAGACTCAATTAACGATTTTTAACTAGAAAGTGAGACTTCTAGAGTTTGTGTGATAATCTTATGGCTTAATCCAAGACCAGTACTTTTGCTCGATTCCTTTGTAAATGATGGGCAGACGAATCTGAAAACTAGTTTGGCCGGGTCTAGAAGAGAAACTAATATCTCCTTTATGAGTTTGTGTGATAATCCTATGGCTTATACTCAACCCAAGACCAGTACCTTTGCCTGGCTCCTTTGTTGTAAAGAATGGCTCAAAAATACGTGATTGTACGTCTTCTGGAATTCCTTTAGGGCTATTATCTATTACTTCTACCAGTATTTGGCTATCGCCTTCGTTTTTTGTGCGAATTGTAATAGTCCCGTGCTTCCCTATGGCATCAATAGCGTTATCTATAAGATTCGTCCACACCTGATTTAGCTCATTTCCAATAGCA
>JBKPNF010000170.1:0-10216 GCA_046732455.1 Thermoproteota archaeon
ACATATTTCCAGGTGTATGAAACAATGCGGCAACATTAAGATTGTCAAGCTTCGTATTTTCGTAGTGTCCGTTCTGGATATGCCAAGCTGAAGTAAGGTCACACTGTCCTTGGTCAGGGTTACCCATGAAAATACATGGACATACTGTGTCGCAGTTACATGCCTCAAAGTAATCTCCTTCAATTCTCCATTTACTTGTCATGTCTATGAGAGAGCACTGCGATATAAAAGAAGTGTGGTAGCATGACGCCCACATTGTGGAGAAATCCGCATATACTTACCGTTGTTATTGTGAGCAGGGATGAGAGGTGACTGTAGATATTTTTAGATGCTTAAGACGTGAGCATATTCTATGAGCTGGATTCGAAGGTTCTATTCGGGCTAAAACATTATTGACGCATTTTGGCTTTATATTGATTTGTATCAAAATGCATCAAGGCCTGATATCATCACAAACTTGATGATTGTCGTCCATAGAGTTGGATGATCAAGTATGTTGCTTTTGAAAGGGCGGCTGCCCTCCTTGTACAGGATTGCTGAACCAAGGTCGTCGTGGTTTCAAACCCTCGGTCCATCTTTACCCGGATGTAGAATTAGGGCATTATTTTGAGCTCGATTTTTTGGGTAGTGGTCGGACAAAACCTACCAACAAAAATATTCTACCTATCTACAACTGGCACATTCACTTGGCTCGGGTTCTGATTCTGGTTGGCCTCAGTACTGATACCAGCACCCTCTTTTAGGGTTGAGAACAAAAAGTAAAGAGGGAGAAGAAAAAAATTATGTAAAACTCTATACCTTAATAATACTATTCGAATTCTTATTGTTTCTGCGTCACATAATATTTAAGAATTAGATAATGTTGGCTACTTTATGATAAAAGGTATGACTTTTACTTTTTTTGGAAAAAAAATAAAAACTATGGCCCAAACAACAACAATTCCCATAACAAAAGTAGCGGCGCTGCTATTACTAACAATCATGCTTACAGGAACAACAACAAACGTCGTAAGTGTATGGGCTGGCACATTTCCCGGTCCAAATGGACAGATATCTTTTGTCAGCCCAAGAGATGGCAGCGACGAAATATTCGTCATGAATGCTGATGGTAGTGATGAAACTAACCTAAGCAATAATGATGCAAATGATTTATCCCCTAGCTGGTCGCCTGATGGTACAAAGATAGCTTTTAGCAGCGATAGAGACAATGGCAACTTCGATATTTACGTCATGAATGCTGATGGTAGTGGACAGACTAGGCTTACAGATGACCCTGCAAATGATTTATCCCCTAGCTGGTCGCCTGATGGTGAAAAGATAGCTTTTAGCAGCTTTAGGGATAGTACAGAGGAGAGCGACAATGAGGACATTTACGTCATGAATGCTGATGATGGTAGTGGACAGACTAGGCTTACAGATGACCCTGCAACTGATAGGTTCGCTAGCTGGTCGCCTGATGGTACAAAGATAGCTTTTAGCAGCGATAGAGACAATGGCAACGATGAAATCTATGTCATGAATGCTGATGATGGTAGTGGACAGACTAGGCTTACAGATGACCCTGCAAATGATTTATCCCCTAGCTGGTCGCCTGATGGTGAAAAGATAGCTTTTAGCAGCAATAGAGATGAAAATGCGACCCGTAAGATATACGTCATGAATGCTGATGATGGTAGTGATGTGACTAGACTGACGGATACTAATAATAATGTCAATGATTTTAGCCCTAGCTGGTCGCCTGATGGTACAAAGATAGCTTTTAGCAGCGATAGAGACAATGGCAACTTCGATATTTACGTCATGAATGCTGATGATGGTAGTGGACAGACAAGATTGACAAGTAATAATGCAAATGATTTAGCCTCTGATTGGGGTACAAATACGTCACCTCCTGATAGTAATAGTTCTTCTTCTACTGGTACTCCTTCTGAACAAGGAAGCGATGAAGCAATCTCTGACAATACTAACAACAATACTAATTACAATAGCAATGATGTACTGCTATTCTTAACCGACGAAATAGCGTGCTTCACCAATAATGATAACAATGATGACCTTAATGGCAATAACAATAATGACGACGAACAGTTTTCACACGACGTAGAACTATGCCTCTATGGTGTAATAGATCAGTACTTCAACAACAACATCAATGATGATGACAACCTAAACACCAATAACAATAGCCAGGATGATAACAACGACAACAACATTAGCAGTAGTGACAACAGCAACAACGACAACAACGATGACACCTCATCATCACCATCACAAGAAACTTAAGGGATCAAAAATGACTCAATCAATAATGCGGGCATGATTAAAAGATATCACGCCAAACCGTCCTCTTTTTCTTCACTTGGTTATTACCTGATTCCATGGTCTAATTCAAAGTAATGCGGGAGAGCACCTTTGGCTGCTGCTGCCGCTAATTCCCTTTCGCGGTTTGTCAACACATAATAGCCTAAATCTAGATGCTCATCAGCAAAGGAAGTGTCTGAATGCCAATTCTTTCTTGTTCTGTTTTCCCATACTCTTTCTCTAACCCCATAGGCCAACTCTTTTGTTTCTTTATCAGTTTCATAGTCCTTGATGTTTACTTCGTTAGCGGCAAAGCTTCGCTGGAGTGACATGATCTCTTTTTTAAGATTGAATCTCCTAATTAGCATCATTTCGTATTCCCGACGCATTTGCCGCTCAACCTCCTTCTCTTCACAATACTCTTCATGCATCTCCTCATGAAACTTCAAATCGAAATCATCCCGATGTTCATAATTACAGTACTTGCATTTTTTGCGGTCTTGCAAGGGTCGTGCAATCTCCGCAGTCATGTCTTCTCTTTTTGAGCTTGCTGCCTCAGATGATGAAGACGGGGTCATTGTTATTGTCATAAACAATCTAAGTGTAGTAGCCCGTTTTTACATAAGCAATGCTCATAGTACTAACATAGAGGGAAGACCTGTATTATACGACTAAGAACCATTGGTGATTTGACATATGTTAATCTTTTATTTTATGTTATAAGAATTACACTTTGAGTCGCCTTTTCCTGAAATCATACTTGATATCATCATCATCACCGCAAGTTTCCAAAGCTGACAATTTCTTTAATGGTTGTCTTTTTTTCCCCGAGATTGCAGCCCATCATAGAAAAGTAATAAGGACTTCGGTCCAATGATCGCGATTATTATCATCACGCAAGCTTCATTCTCGAAAGCTCTGCTGGTTTATTTCCCTGTTATTACATTTAAGGTGTTCGGAACTGCAGGTCGTAGTTTCAACTCCCACTCTGTACAATCTATTACCTGTACCGGGAGGGAATCTATTGAGTTATTCTGTGGTCAAAAAAGGAAGAAATATCCTGCAAGCCGTAGGTGTCGCTCAAAGGTGTCCTTCGTAACCGACTGACTATCTGCCCTAACGCACCTGACAGAAAAGATATATCCTCTCTTCAGTGATATCGCACATAATACCACTAGGTTTTATGTGGAGAAGTCTGATGCTGCTTTTCCTTTCTTATCTATTGGTAGTCTTTTGAATATATTTTACGCTTTTGGAGGTTTTAGTTGTCATCTGCTCCTATGCCAGGTTAATCCATCTCATTCTCATGCCGTCGTCAGTAACTGAGGCGTAACGAACTTCCTGAAAATGAAAGACAGGTGCCATGTTCAGACACTTGTTGATATCCTTACTACAGGCAGTCCTTATGCATATTTTTCTGTTATGAATGTTGAGCCTTCTTATTGTATACTTATAGCTACAATTCACCCTAACTTTAATTTCTGTTTTGGGATCAATGCTAGAAATATTATAACAGGTAATGTGAAGAACAAATCAGTAAAATTGGCTATTGAAAGCTGGCTCGATCTCGTCAGTGCAGTTATGATATTTTTTGCAGCTATAATTCCTGCCTATTTGAGCCTGAAACTGAAGGGCAATATTAGGAAGGTGACTGTCACGCTCACAGCCTTTATTGTAGTGCATGGAATATATCATGTGGTTAGGATGCAAGGAGCCGAATCGATAGCTGACGGGGTGTTTGAGCCCGCATCTATAATCGTACTAATTGCATTTGGTCTAACCTATCTTGATGTGTCGTACAAGAAGAAAAAACAGGAGGCGACTGGAAAATGATAGAAGATGCGCTATTTTCCTCGTCCTTTGGCGGCCTCACGCTTATCTTACTGGTGATTGCCCTTGGGATATTTGTGTGGCTTACTGCGAGATCAAGAAACATTAAGAGTTTTCAGTTCCAGATATCATTATTTATTCTCATATGGATAATAGGCGAAATAGTAGATTTGCTTGGGGAAGAAGGCGTTGTCATGCAGTTTTCAACCAGTGAAATAGGCATGTATGTACATGTCCTGGCGATGGCCATGTTTAGTACCATGCTCTGGATAAGATTTTACCTTTCCGAAAAGAGAGGCAAGAGGATAGCAGATACCCTACAAGAAAGTTAGTCAGAACTTAGAGAGAACAGCCGTTCAGCAGTCTTTTCAACCACATTAATGTTGTATTCAACTTGAACAGTCATTTTTCCCTGATCATATTTTGTAACGATTGACTTCAGTGTGCTTCTAAATAGGCTGAATTTTTTTCCATCGTCTGTTATGCTTATTTTTTCAGTAAAGAGCAAGCCTTCCTCAAGCATCCACTTGATCTTCCTGTATGCTGTACTATGGGAGATACCTGTTTCACTGATCACTTCATTTACCGAAGTTGGGCGGAATGTTGCACTCTCTAAAATTTTTACCATTTCATTATCAGCTAAAGCAGTAAGGATCGCATGCTTGAACCTGTCCCGCATGACGATTATAGTCATATTATTAACCATAACAAATGCCAAACACTTGCTTATTTTGTTATTGATTGTACCTTCATTAGACCTTGAAGTTGTCAAATACTCAAAAAGTCCATCTTCCAGCAGCCGAGCCTGCGAGGGCAAGAGAGCTCCTGCTTTTCCCAGCTTAGAATGCCCATAACTCTCCGTCACCATATCCACTTTCTATCACTTGATATATGTGAATCCCTCTCTCTTGCGGCTCATGATTGAAGGAATCTCATTTCCCGGGATTTGTTCTTGCAAGATATTCCAAGAAGCAAAAAGTATATTGACCCAGTTTGCACCATTTTAAATTAGGAAACTGTTAATTCCAAGCCTGGGTCTCAAGTTTGGGATTCGTCTAGGTATTTTTATAGATAGACGCATATGTTATTGCACAATATGATTAGCCGAAGAATTGCGTGTATATTCGTCGTCGCAGCAATAGCCGCTACGTTTTCCCTTGCAGTCGCAATGAGCCTATTTGTGACATTTCCATTATCAGGACAACAAGAAGCAGCGGCTCAGCAGCAAAATGAAACCACGAATGCAACGACAACGACAACTCAGTCAATAATGCCGCCGGCATCAAGCAACAAGACCTTCTCTATCTTTACCACAGAGGTACCGGGATTAGAGGAGACGTACATCTATTCTCTTCCTGTAATTGTAGCCCATAGAGGCGATAGTGTGACAGTAAGCCTCCACAATACTGAAGGTGCAACAGAAGGAGGAGGAGCAGCAGATACAACAGAAGGAGGAGGAGCAGCAGATACAACAGAAGGAGGAGGAGCAGCAGATACAACAGAAGGAGGAGGAGCAGCAGATACAACAGAAGGAAGGCATTCATTCACAATCGATGCACAGCCATATAGTGTAGACATAGATACTGCAGCCGGCGAAACTGGAAATGCAACCATTACAGCTGACCAAGAAGGGATCATCCAATACCACTGCAAGTACCATCCTGAGACTATGACTGGACAGCTTGTGGTGCTTCCACCGTCATCACCCGGAGAATCTCCGCAAGCAACATAAAGTATACGAGTTGGCATTGCAGGTCGTGGGTTCCACCCCCACCCTGTCTTTTTTTATCATTCAGAATAACTATGGCATTGAATTGAGCTTCTTTTGGGCACTTGTAGGACAAAACCGATTAGTAATGCCAATGCACTATCCTACCGTTTGTCCGACATTCAGTCCTACAAAAGTTGAAATTTTTGCAAAAGGCGACGAGGATGTCCCTGGCCTTAGTTTACATGATCACAAAGGGAATGATATGTTATCTTGTCAGACCCTAATACTTTCTCTAACCTTCTTAATGAAATGTGCATTACCTACTGGCTTCTTCAGGATATCAAATGATTTTACGCCTTCTAGCACACTCACCAGCTCTTCTGTCGCTTCTAAAGCAGACAAGAAAATTACACCCAATTCTTTGTTCATTGTCCTCAGTCGCTGATATAGTTGAAGTCCATTCATGGATGGCATCCTTATGTCCAAGATGACTAATCCATAATGATTGTTGTTGGTGTTGTTTTTTTCTGCCGCGGAAAAGGATTCCAGTGCTTTGTACGGGTCAGAAAATGTTTCTACATTACTAAAGCCGCTATCAGCTAGAAGCAACTCAAAAAATGAAAGTATATCACAATCATCGTCTACCAGCATTATTCTGCACAGGTTCTGTTTCTCTTTCTCTTGCGGAATGATGTTACTCTTTATAATATAATCACTTTTTTCTATTCGCTTGTGTGTTGTGTCGGAGACCTCTGCCAATGGAAAGGATTCTAGTCCAGTTTCGCTTTTGAATAAATTCTTTTTTATGTTTTCTTCTTTCTTTTCCCTGATCTTGTCTATGTGTGTTAATGAGTACAATGGATACGAACGATCGGCAATATGGTACCCCTCTATCTCTTTGAATAGATATTCTTGGAATGACAGAGGTTTCAACAATCGATACAGTTCGCCGCCTATGACTATTCCATTTGGTTCTGCCTTTGAATTTATTTTTGCACAAATGTTCATAGTTGAACCAAATAGGTCTTTAGCATGAGAAGTTGCAGAGGATGCAATTTCTACTGCTCCGTAATCTGCACTAACCCGATAACTAATTGGGGGCAGCTTTTCTAAATAGAGCTTCGTGTTCATAATGTCACGCGCAGCAATTAAGGTAGTAGAACATTCAAGCACGTCTTTGAAAGCATCTCTATTAACATGATTAGATGTTAAAGGGTAGTAAAAAACCAAGGCGTCGCCCATATTCTTGATTATCTCTGCGCCAAAATTTTTAGCTATGGTGGACACGGCATTTAGAAATATTGTATAGTATGCCTTTACCTCTCTTGCATTGCCAAGATTCATTGTAATAGCAGTGGAATCAACTATGTCAACTACAGAAACACAATAGTTGTTGGATCTGTCAAGGAAGCAAATCTCATTATGTTCGACACTCTGGGAAGTGTATTCATAGGAAGTGTAAGAAGTAGAAGGAGTGAGGTGAAAGTGACTATCAGACTCATCGCCGTGTAGAAATCGTACTGCTAACCCTCAACACTTCCAAATAATAATAGCTGGTACATGCTTATAATGTAACCGATTTATGGCATATGGGTGCAGTTACGTGTTTACGCCATCTATTTATGCAGAAATGACCAGGACAGCTGCTGCATTCCTTAGAGAGGGCTGTTGAACTAAGGTCATGGGTTCCACCCCCACCCCCTCCATTTTTTACTACGAGGGAACTACGATATTAAATCAAGCTCATTATCGGTCGGTCATATTATCGGACAGAACGTCTCGTAATGCCAATGCCGTATCGTACCTCTCTGTATGACATCACATCATGATGCTACATGTGTGCACTATTCACTATGCTACAATCATCATTGCGGGCTCTCTATGGACTCCCCAGCACTCCCAGAAACCATATCTGAATGTGTATTACGTTTTTACTGCTTGCGCTGCATAAATAATACTTCACGATGAGATTTTTCCATAACATACAGAGAGCGCATCATTTCAATAGTTAGAACAAACTGGTTCGGTTCTAGTTCTATACCACCAGCTGCCTTGAACCTCTTTAAACTCGGAAGCAATAGGACTCCGATCATAATAGCCATAGAAAAAGTTAGCGCCGCAACAACACTTGGAGCAAGAGTGGAAGGATAGCTAAAAGCAAGAATGACAGTCGTTATCATAATACCTGCTACAAATGCCATCAGTATCGTACCTAGGATCGGTTTGCTGTCAAACCACTTCTTCCTCATCTCATTGTCCTTGCCTGTTTTCTTGTTGTTGTTGTTGTTGTCTTTATGCTCATCGCCAAACCACCAGCGGTACCAGTCTGGCTCGCCTGCACCCTCCAGCCTCTTAATTGCGTTCCTAGCCTCAGAAAAATTCCTGTTGATCTTTAAACATGTCTCTAATTGTTTTTTGGCCCTATCGTACTTGTTTTCATTGGCATACAATACCGCCAAATGAAAATACGCCCTAATTATCTTGGGGTTGGACTTTATAGCTTCACGATAGTGGTTCTCCGCATCCTCATAGAACCCCAATTCATAGTAGCAGTGACCAATACTCGTAGTTTTCTCGTCGCGGAAGAGGAATTGGTCGCTTACTTTATTAAAATCTTCCAATGCGCTAGCATAATCTTCAATTGCGCACTTTGACTGCCCCCTGAAGAAATAGGCATCTTCATATTCTTTTATCTTTAGTGCCCTGTCGTGACATTCGATTGCTTCGTCGTATCTTTCTAAGCGGTAGAGAGCCTTGCCCTTTTGATTCCACGCATCGACCGACTCCCGATTTAGCTCTATTGCTTTGTTAAACTGTTCAATTGCCTCATCATGCTTTTCCAACTGGATTAGAACTATACCTTTGGCGAGCCAAGCATCTGCAAGACTTGAGTCTATTTCTTTCACCTTGTCAAAGCATTTTGCAGCCTCGTCGTACTTTCTTAATTGAGTTAGAGTATGACCTTTTCCAAACCAATCAATGACATCTTTTGAACCTTTTTTTATGTTCTTGTTGTAGCATTCCTTAGCATGCTCAAAGCATTTTGCAGCCTCTTCATGCTCTCGGAAGTCATTTAGGACTATACCTTTGGCGAGCCAAGCATCTGCAAGACTTGGGTTTATCTCTATAGCTTTCCCATAGCATTTTGCAGCCTCTTTATACCTTCCAGAATCCTTTAGAACTAGGCCTACCTCCTTCCAAGCATCTGCAAGACTTGGGTTTATCTCTATAGCTTTCCCATAGCATTCTATGGCTTCTTTGTTTTTTTCAAGCCTGCATAAAGCCAATCCCTTGTTGCACAAATAAATCGGTTCGCTTTGTATTTCTATCGCCTTGTCAAAGCATTTTACAGCTTCATGATACTCTTTTAATTTAAGGTGTCCTAGACCCTCTTGGAACAATGGTTCTGCTACACTAACATTCTCAGACCTATCAGGTATCAATCAGTTTCTATCCTCCTATGAAATAAAGCTGATTGCATGGCATATCTAAACGCGCTCTAAAATGTCAAAAGTCCGCTTGTTATCTGTAGTTGGTCTGCTTATCTAGTTCATTTGACTTGTTGCTCGAAATCCTGGCACCCCCTCATCAGTAGAGCGTTCTTCTTTCTCCCCTCGCTACTGTGCTAAACTAATAAGAATAAAGCCTTCTACGTCTCATTCTACAGCTCTGGCTAGCCTTATCAGAACCTCCCTTGACGGGTAGTAAACCCGATTTCATAATCAAGGCTATTCATTTGGGAAGATATGCACACACATACCATCAGCGGTAGTAGCTGTCTTCTCCATCAAGTTCAAGTCCCCAACATATGATCATACCAATGTCTCAGCTCGTGAAATCATTACCACTTGCTCAATTAGCTCGTGCCCGGTTGAATCCTTATGATCATCGATATCACTGTGGAAAAAAAATTTCATTCTGCATTCATGACAAATCCATATTGCTTTTAGGTCATAGGGGTGCATGTATGTACCTAATCTGCTCCTCCACGCCACAAGATGCAATAGCGTTATTAATTTACGAATTGATCAATTATATTCATAGTTTTTGTTCAAACAAATTACTTCAAATTCAGTATGATGATACTATCTCTGTCTGAGATATCTGAATAAAGATTTACTAACTGTTAGATGAATTTTGCGCTTGCTATCTTTTCTCTTTAAATCTCCTGGTCGAAAATCGCATAGCTAAATTGGGACCAACCACGACGATAGCAGTAGCAGCCGCCGCTACATGTACCGTGGTAGTAGTAGCATTGTTGTGGATCCACCACCAAAGCATGGTCAATTTCAGATAACTCACATATGTACCTATTATATAGGAACGTTATCTAATCAATCTGTTTCCCTTTTTCTTCTTGCTTCGAATCAAGTC
>JBKPNF010000171.1:0-4498 GCA_046732455.1 Thermoproteota archaeon
GCAGCTTCATACGATTATCGCTTAGCTCCTCAATTGATGATGCTACCAAAATGCCAGTGTCTGTCAGTTCGTAGAATGGCACTCCTTCTAGCTGGAGTGCCTTTGGGCCCCTCCTCAAGGGCAGTCTTCCGCCTTCCCTCACTACACCTGCTGGAATGAGAACTTCGTCAAGGTCGCGGAATATACCTGAGTAGATGTTTTGCCACAAGATACCATGCTGCTTGGCAATGGCATGTGCTATCGATGTCCTGGTGCGAAGATCTGGATTCTGCTCTGTGGCCAAATGTGCAATGATGCCTCGCTGCCTCTTCGCTTCACCCGTGAACTTGTTCTTACGGGTCTTAAAAGTATCAAATATCGCAATGGTTGACTTTTTCACGTGCAAGCAAGCACCATCCGCAAGGTTATTTTTACAGCAGTCTGTTAATATTTTAATTTGTTGTTTTTCTGGATTAAATCTCAGCAGGCACTCCATATAATATAGATAAATGTATGTCCCTTCCAAATAAACTCATCATATTCCCTTTGTATAATTATCATAGTGTTTAACTAATTTTGTATCTTAAATTATAAATTTTATATTGAAGATAAGGATCTTTGAATCCTTTTATTGACGCATATCCGACCTTAGACAGTGGTAACAAGGGGTAAGATAATCGTAATAGAAGGCACTGATAAGGCTGGTAAGAGTAGCCAGTCTCGGATGCTTGCAGAGGCCCTGAAGGTTTCAGGCAAGATTTGTGTCATTTTGGACTTCCCTGATTACACTACACCAATTGGGATGGAAATAAAGGCATTCCTTGAGGGTAAGCGTGACTACCTCCCAGAGGTCAAGCACTTGCTGTTCTCTGCAAACAGGTGGGAGAAAAAGAAAGAGATCGAGAGTATGCTCGAAAACGGTACAATTATAGTCATGAACCGTTACTGGCAGTCAAACCTTGTCTACGGCGTGGCAAACGGAATGGACATCAATTGGCTTCTTCGACTTGACAAGGGCTTGCCAAAAGAAGATATTATGCTTGTGATTTTGGTCAACCCAAGCATATCTGCCAAGCGGGCAGAGATGCAGGATGCGTTCGAGTCAGATACTCAGCTAGCGGCAAGTGCCCATAAGAACTACCTAAAGTTTGCAAAGCAATACAGATGGAAGATCATTGATGGCTCGAAAAGCAAAGAGCAGGTTCACCAAGAAATAATGAAGATAATAAGAAAAGAGCTTAAAGTTTAAGTCTTGTTATCCTGTGATACAACAAGCAATCAATATGGACTTCGCAGGCGAGATAACAGACCCTGTCCATAAGTATATCCGATTCTCGCAGGTTGAAAAACAACTGATCGACAGCCCTGCTTTTCAGCGCTTGCGAAGGATAAGACAGCTGGCCGGCGCACATCTAGTGTATCCAAGCGCGCAGCACTCGAGGTTTGAGCACTCACTAGGCGTAATGCATATCGCCGGCCTTGCTGGTGAAACGTTACTTGGCAAGAGATACATCGATCACGCAGAAGCAGTACAGGATCTCAGACTTGCCGCGCTGCTACACGACATTGGGCATGGGCCCTTTTCGCACCTGTTTGAAGAGGTGCTTGAATGTCGTTGTAATACTAGCCATGAAGAGCTTGGAAAAAAGATTATTATGCAAAGCGAGATAGCTGACATTCTGGGAAGCTACGGCTATAGTCCGCATCAGATATGCCGGCTTTCATTTGGCCAATCAAAGGTAAATTTTATGAATGAGATTATTTCTGGTGGACTGTCTGCAGACATCATGGACTATTTGCCACGAGACGGGCTTTTTACTGGAGCAGAGTATGCCAAGCTTGATTACCACAGACTTGTGAGTTCGCTTGAAGTTTCAAAGAACCGGCTTGCGATAAATAGGTCTGCCCTCAACTCCCTTGAATCAATGCTGATCTCACGCTATGAAATGTTCAAGGCAGTCTATTTCCACAAGACAGTAAGATCTGCTGAAGTAATGCTTCTGCGCTCAATGATTTCGGCAGACGAAGCGCTTGGACTGACAAATACTTCCCTCCAAAACTACCTTGCCCTAACGGATGAAGCCACACTCGAGCGGCTCTGTGCGCTCTCTGGCAGATATGCATTTTCAAGCAAGATGGCGCAAGATTATCGCGACAGGCGGCTGCTTAAGTGCGTTTACGAAAAATTCTTGCACAAGCGTGATAGGCAAAGGATGGACAGAAAAGCGCTGGAGGCCCTTGCTCCCCGTATTGCAGATGTTGCAGATGTCGATAGCGACTATGTCTTTGTGGATGTCTCCCGCGCTCCATCGATGCCGCTAACTCCAAGCAAGGAAGAGATGTATTCCGTATTGATTGTCGATAAGGATCGAGTATATGAAATGCCGGTGTCTGAGATTCCACTTGTAGAATCGATCTCAGGATTCTTCGACATGCTGCGCATCTATACTACTGCAGAGAACCGGGCGAAAGTGGAGCGAGCTATTAAAAAGGTATTGGGTGATCAAGGGATACTGAATATGGGGGGTGGGTAAGACTCACGCGGGCTAGACAGCGGATTGTGATCAAATTATCTGGAAAAGTGTTTGGCTATGAAACAGCATATGACCTGAAGAATTATGCTAGGATGCTGAGCAAAATAAGCGAGAAAGTGCAGCCAGTAGTAGTGGCTGGCGGGGGCAAGGTTGCGCGCCACTACATCTCTACTGCAAGAACCTTTGGCTCAGATGAAGCATCTTTGGACATTCTAGGTATCGAGGTTTCAAGACTGAATGCAAGGCTCATGATTCTTGCGCTTGGCGATCAGGCTTATCCTGCAGTCCCAGAAGACTTGGAGCAAGTGAGCAAGGCTGTGACAACCGGTAGAATAGTTGTGACAGGCGGCCTACATCCGGGGCAGAGCACAAATGCAACAGCTGTACTTATTGCTGAAAAGGTCAAAGCGTCCAAATTCCTCAACGCAACAGATGTCAATGGCATTTACGATTCCGATCCCAACAAGAACAAGGGCGCCAAGCTATTCGACAAAATCACCGTCAAGAAGTGCATAGATCTATTGGGATCTGAAGATTCAGCAGCAGGTAGCTATGACTTGATGGACATTGTGGCGCTTAAGGTGATAGAACGAAGCAAGATCCATACAGTAGTGCTCAAGTCGGATCCAATAGTAATCCAGAATGCAATTTCTCGTAGCAGTGTGGGGACACGCATTGTAGTGTAGGGCTATGTCAAATCATATATTATTCTGCTTTGACAAACTACTACTACTACTAATCGCAAGGCGCGAGAAGAAGAATAATAATTATAATAACAATAATTATATTTGCTTCAATTCATATCGTCCGATTTTGGCTATAAATTACCTATTTGAGCTACTCTCAAGTGTGTGATGATGGTGATCACCTTTACACTATTGCAACTGGAATAGACCATTTTCTCATCATCATGATCCGTCCAGCAATCCGATCGAACCCATACAATACGCTCATATCTATCATTTCATTTGCAATAATTTTTGGGCAGTGGTCCCTTACGGCTAATTACCTATTTGTGCTACTTTCTACCTTTTCTCGACCGTTCAAATTGGCACATTATAGCCCCTATGATACTGTCTTGATCTCGCCGTTGAACTCTTGCATACCATCTGCAAGCATCCTTCTGAAAGCTTCTTCTCCTTGTTCCATTCGCATGGGCCTTGACTGGGCCTTTGCATAACCATCATTATCGCAAACAAAAAGCATCATCTCATTACCACTCGTCATCTTACCAACCAACTCTTCTTCACCCACAGGCTCAAACCCTGCTATGCCCTGCTTGATGGTGTATGTCAGCATGGCAAAGCCTGTATAGTCGAACAGTCTCATCTGGGCCTTCTGAGCCCTTTCGCGTCCAATACTCGCCGCCTTGTGGTATTGCAACCGGCCGCAATTTTTGTAATGGCTAGTATAAGCATTTGGATTAATCGACAGCTTTAAAGCGTGGACGAACGCGAAAAAGGCAATTGTGAATATAAAGGCCATTTATGCAGTAGCTGGCGGCATTGCTGCAGCTGCTATAGCCATATTTTTTATTATGGGAATGCAATACTTCAGGCCTCCTGGCAATGGTGAGGCTCCCGGCACGGCTCAGACCCAGGTAGCCGACCTACAATTAGGACTCAAGGACATCATAATTGAGAAAACAAATGAAGACAGTGCAAATGTACAGGTCGTCTTTGACGTACACAACCCTAACACTAGCACTGCTGTTCTTGAAACGATCCACTATACGCTTCATGTGGGCCAGTATCAGATGACAAGTGGGGATATTGGAGCGAGTCCTGAGGGTTTTGTATCTGGCCAAGAGAACATCTTTCCGATAGTTGGCAGCAGCACGGTCACTCTCAAAGACACAAAGGTTGCAGTGCGCAATAACCTTACTGCCAGCAGCTGGGACAGCATGGTAGATGGCACTGGCCAGTACCGCGTTGAGGGAAGCTATTCCTACAGGCTGACCGGCTCAAACTTCCAAACAAGCTACT
>JBKPNF010000172.1:0-6115 GCA_046732455.1 Thermoproteota archaeon
GCCTAAAGGAAGGTACTGTTCTACCCATACTGAGGAGAGATCACCACCAACAATACCCGTACCAATGCCGCCATATCCCAATCCTCAACGGCAAAGAACATGGCTAGAGGGTACCATAAATACCCAGTTCTGCCAAGAACCTAGTTCAGATTGATAAAGGTTAATTTTGGCCTTATAATGAAACTTTCTGACTACATTCACTCATAAACAAAAACAAGAACAAGCTAGTCGGTTCTGTCCTTGTTTGTATGCGGCTGAGGCCTGTACAGGCCCCGCCAAGCCTTAAGAAGAAGAACCCGATTCTCTCTCAATCCATTATCTTATTGTAATACTGGCCGAGTTTATTTTCTTCACACAAGTGAGAATAATATCCTAAGGAATATCAATCCTACTATCGTCAGTATTAGACCTAAAAATTCAAAGTTTTCCTTATTTGGAGACAAATAATTGAGTATTCTTATAGTAAAAAATAAAGAATTAGACGGACGCTATAGATAAAAAGCTGAATTCACTATAGCTCTTCTACAAAAGAGTCATGACGACGGAAATAATATCAGATAACAATAACAAAGTCAGTCTCAGCAAAACTTTACCATTGTTAGAAGAGGCAGACGAACTAGCAAGAATCAGGAATTGGACTAGATCCTTTGCGTTATACATTATGTTTTGCCAAGCAATGTCTGTAGGCGACAAGATAAGGGCCGAAGCTTGCTTGGACCTCTTCAAAAGAGAGGGGGGAAATTCACTTGTGGATCCAGTGTTTGGGAGACCTCAAAGGAAATGATCAAGTCAGGTGAGAGCGTAGTTACTACAATCTTTTCTGCTTCATTTCTTCCCAGACTACTTCTTCCAAGCCTAGCATTTTTCTAAAAGAGTTTGCAGTAGCAGGACCAAATCCAGCATAATGGTTATTCGCAGCCATGATTGCAAACTTGACGTTGTCGTTTAGTCTATTGACTTCCTCTGACCACTTTTTCACTTCTTTGAGCCGGTCCTTCTGTATCTTTCCAAAATCTTTTTCGTCGATACTTCTATCGCCTATTAAACGCAAGTAAATGAAATCGGAAGTCAATTCTGGTGGTGTTTGGATTGTGTCCAATTGGCTCCAAGCTAGACTAATGTTATTGTCAGAGAGAAGCTTGTAAACGCTCTTGTCAAACCATGAGGTATTTCTTACTTCTATCGCATACCTGAAGTCCGGATCGAGCATGTGAATCAATGTTTCTAGCTTTTTCAATCCTTCCTTTGCGGTCAAGGAAGGTGGCAGTTGGAGCAAAAGAGCCAGCAGCTTGTGGCGCAGTGGACCCATTACATAAAAGAAATAGCGAAGTTCTTTCTCGGGGTCTGCCAGTCGCTTTTCATGTGTAATTGAACGGGGAAATTTGGCCGCGAATCTAAAATTGTCAGGGGTTAACGAAGCCCACCGTTTTGTCATGAATAGATTGGGTGGACTATAAAAGGAAGAGTCAATTTCAACAAAATTAAAGACTTGGCTATAGTACTTGAGGAATTCCTTACGTTCTAGGTTTGCTGGGTAGAAGTGTCCAAGCCATGCGTCATAGGACCAGCCAGAACAGCCTACATAGACTGGCGACAATTCCAACTTTGTTCAGAGGAAGGTTGTCACGGCTACCCTATAAGGTAGTTGCAAGCGAAGGAAATAGAGCAGGGTAGGTCTTCTTCTCCCTTACTTATGTCTCACAACTACTAGAAAGAAGTATGAGGGATAATAATTCCTGTTATAACAGTTTCTATGAACTTCTTATGAGTTTTCATGATTTTTCATTATGACGTTTTATTTACCACTGGTCTTGTTTTTCGACAGTCCTGTTACTAACATGACAGCCACATTTTTCGAAGTCCCTAAGAACAAATCACCCTCTAGCTTCAGGTGCGGCAAATGTGCTACAAATAAAGCTAATTTCTTCTGTGCCCCTAGATCCTTACAATGTCCCATTGAAGTAGTAGTCCCACTCTGTTGGAATTGTTACATTCGTAAAAAACGGCATGTATGGAAAGTGGTAAAATAAAAACGATAAGCTTGGACGAAATTGGAATTGCTGTTATTCCACACTGGCTATAGTTTGGTATTGGCATAACTACTACAGTACAGGTCACAGGGCGGCTTTTTTTGGAGCAGAACTGGGTATTTATGGTACCCTCTAGCCATGTTCTTTGCCGTTGAGGATTGGGATATGGAGGCATTACCGTCACCGGATAATATATGATAATATTTTTCGCATATCTTATTCTTTGATTTGCAGTCCTGTTAATCATTCGCTGCAGAAGGTAACCTTCGAATTGTTTCCAATCGACTTGTTCAACTGCTAGGCCGCAGTTATCGGCCGAGCCTAGGACGCCTTGCCATGGCTCATATGAACACTATCGAAGAGTATCCTACCACTGCGCTTATGTCTCCTGTAATGTCTCCACTGGTCGCATACTTGAGCAATTCTCCCCTTGTAGCACCAAGGTTCTTTGCGGCTACCATCATCGTTGCAATTGCTCCGTAACCACATGCAGAGACATTTAGCCTCTCAAGGATCGTGTAAAACCTGTTAACGTCAAGCTCAAGTATTGTCTTTATTAGCTCTCCATCCTTCCTGTGTGCTTCGCTATTCGGTTCATAGTGTGTAAAGTCTGACGATGCTATTAGCATCGTGGAATTAAGGCTATCCTTTTCCACTATCGTTTTTGATATTGCATTCCCAAGGTCAAAAGCTATATCGCTCTTCTGGGAGACAAGTACAACTGGCACAATCTTGAAATCCTGCTTGATGTATTGCAAGAAGGGTAGCTGAACCTCCAAGCAATGGTCTCTGCTGTGGGCATAATCGTCAAAGTCAAGAGTGGATGATCTTCCTCTTATTTCTTCAGCCATCTGGGAATTGACTTGCACGTCCCCAAGCGGCGTCTCCCAGGTGCCATCTTTCATGGCAGCCACCCAAGAGCCTATGCCATAGTGATTTGGACCTACCATTATGACATCCTGAAAGTCTGTCGATGAGATTTCGTAAAAGCCATTTGCAGCAACGACACCAGAGTAGATATAACCTGCATGAGGTGATACAATGCCATAGATCTTGTGCTGGTTATCTTTAGAGCTAGTGGAGGTTGGGGTCCTGCCTGGGCCAAAGCTCTGGTTGCGGAAAGATTGACCAATAAGGTCCCTTAGCTCCCTAGCGTTGTCTGGATAAAACATGCCTGCCACAGCGGGCGCCCTTCTTGTCAAGATATCCCTCAATTAGATTAAAGCGTAAACAAGTAATATAATTGATAGTTTCTAGCGAAAACGTACTACGACACTCCTCACTCATATTATTAATAATAAAGTTCAACGATCTTCAACTAATTAGCAATTTAAAGAGATGGTTTCGCTAGGAATATTATGAGGATGACTCAAGTTTCCTAACAGTAAGAGAGCGTACAATGAAAATAAGTCGTTAGCCCTACGAGCCACCACGATAGATATTGAAATAACAAGAACAAAACTAATTTACTGTCATCTAGCACTAGGCAAGAAAAATATGAATTCGAAATCATGATTTCTCTGATACCAGACATGACAAGTTTTTGAGTACTATTGAAGAAATAAAATAAAAAAGTAATTTGGTACATCCAAGTCCGAATTCCAGTTTAGGTCTGTGTGGTGGTTTTTTATCTGCATATTGCTTGAGAAATGACCTGAGAGAACTACTGAGTGAGAGGTACTGCTTTTGCATCAATAGTGTACGTTACGGTGAATGGTTCTGAGCTTCGTTTATGAAACACAAGACCACTTCCCGTGAACTGAAACGTACCAGATGCAGTCGGAACGTCTCCTGTGATTATGTTGTTATCCACTATGCCTGTAAGATGGGAATAGGTTATAGTCGTACCGTTTATTACGGCAGTAGGCGGCACTCCATGTACTTCATCAGGTGTCTGGTCCGGTCTGTAGATATGTATCACCTCTACTTCTATGGGTTTGCTTGCTGTAAATGTGACCTGCCCAGTATAGATCTTACCATCATCTCTTATAGGCAGCGCAAATACCACTGCATGAGGAAGGTTTCCAGTATGCGCCACAGGGGCTGCAGTCGACATAGCGGTCTCTTGTATTCTATAAATTTCATCATCCTGCTGCTGCGCAGCAGCCACCAGGCTTTCCATTCCTATGTTAGATGCAATAGCTGCCATTAAAAATGCAAGCACAACAGCCACTAGAGTTGTTATTATGACCGTTGTTGATCCTCTGGCTTTATTCATGCAACCATTTAGATTTAAGCAGTGATATAGGTTCCGTTGATTTGCCTCTGCGTAAATTCCAACGAAATAGAATTTGTCGCGTACGATTGCGAAAATATGCTTGAGTGCTGATGTCTATAGGCATGGCCCAGTTGAATCATCTTATCGTGTGTATACGTTTGTGTGCTAGAGCGTGTGTATGGATGCAGGAGGCTGTTTAGACGATAGTAGTGTGTTAACTTTGCACATCGGCATGGTCTTGATGCCGAACAATGATATTACAGGTCGTCCGCCAGCGTTAATATCTGGATAAAGGTTAGGTTAGTTCCTCAACTAACTTTGTTTCAAAGTCATCGATTGAGGCTTTCTCCAACATTTCGCTATCGGACTTGATTGCTCCTTGCTTCTTTAGGACCTCTCTGGTTAAAAGCCAATATACTGTTGCAAGAGCCTTGCGCCCTCGGTTGTTAGCAGGTATCACCAAGTCGACCTTTGAAGTAATATTGTCGCTGTTGGCAATGGCAATCACTGGCACTCCTGCCCTAGTGGCTTCAAGTACAGCCTGTTGGTCCGCCTGAGGATCTGTTACCACAACAATTTCTGGCTCCATATAGTTTGGAAGCGACGGATTGGTAAATGTGCCAGGCATGAAGCGGCCCAGAATAGGCGTTGAGCCAGTAAGCTCACAGAACTTTTCGACCGGAGTCTTGCCGTATTCCCTAGCAGAAGCGACTGCAACCTTGGCAATATTCGCTCTGCCTATGAACTTGGCAGCAACATCAACTCTTGCCAGAGTTTTACTGATATCTAGTATGTAAAGGCCTTCTGGGTTGGCCTTGACTATGAATGGTGCCATAAATTTCGTCTTGACGGGTGTGCCTACGCGGATGCCTGTGGAAAGTATCATTTTTTCTAAATTGTCGGTCTCAATGGACTCCTGACCTTCCGGGGATTCTTCTTCTATTGAAGCGCTCGTTTCATTAATGGTAGTGTCAGGATTCTCATTGTCATTGTTGTTATTATTGTTATTAGCATCGTCTGATATACTCATATAGGCTATGCAGAGGACATTTCTGCCATACCTTCTATTAAATCATTCCTTGGAGGCAGGCAGCCACACTATTGAATTCAACTACCCCAACAACTATTTGAAGAAAAGTAACTGTTTATAGATACAACATGGTTGATTTAAGTCTTCATTGTCTTATTAGATTCATGATGCTTTAAATTAAGTACCTGCCGAAGCAGAGACTTCTTTTAAAAGGCGTTGGAGCAAATAGCGAGCGAAGCGACCTTGCTCAGGCCTCGTTTTAGGCCCTGAGCAAATATGGAAATGCCCCCTGTAAGGAACATGGACACCTTATATGTTGATACCTCGCTCACACGTTCATTGATAGATGCGGAGAATCTCACCATGAAGTTTGGTGGGATCACTGCAGTCGATGGTGTGACATTCCATGTAAATGAAGGTGAAGTTTTTGGTTTACTGGGGCCGAACGGGGCAGGAAAAACGACTACGGTGAGGATACTATGTTGTCTCATTTCAAAGACCGGCGGACAAGCAACAGTAGGCGGCTACAAAATAGGTAATGAGCTCAACTCACTTTGGATTAGAAGTATTATTGGATTCCTTCCTGATAATGTAGGTCTTTATGAGGAGTTGAGTACTTACAAGAACCTTGATTTTTATGGCAAGTTGTATGAGCGCACAGAACAACAAAGAAAAGAAAGCATAGAGCGTTTTCTTAGGCTGCTCGGACTATGGGAGAAGAAGGACTTGCCAGTTGGTATGCTCTCCAAGGGAATGAAGCAAAAGATTGCCCTAGCCCGCGCGCTGGTACATGAGCCCAAGATACTTTTCCTTGATGAGCCTACTGCGAATCTAGAC
>JBKPNF010000173.1:0-17480 GCA_046732455.1 Thermoproteota archaeon
CCGCAAAATTCTGAGCGACAAGACAAAGAAGAGAATGCGTCCACTACAAAACCTGGTAAGCAGATACGGTTGGTTTGGGGCATTTATAGCAGCTCTTACCCCAATACCGGATGATATTGTCTATATTCCTCTTGGGCTTGCAAAGTACAGCCCATGGAAATTTGCGACAGCCATATTTGCTGGCAAATTCTTGATGAACGAAGTAATAGTCTGGGGTTCGATCTTTCTTGGGAGACCTTTCGTCGAGGACATTTTATCGTCAGGTACTACAGGCACGACATCATTAATTATAGCGGCAATAGTGAGTGTTATAGTGCTTGCAGTCGTTGTATATTTTTCTCTCAGGATAGATTGGGCCAGGGTAATTGGAAGGTGGTTTCCTTGGGCCCTGAAGGATAATAATAATAATGAAGAAGAAGAAGATGAAGAGCATAAATAAGACAACAACGAAGGGAGTGATCACCAGACAAAAAAGAGATTGAGCTAAAATTCCAGAACACTCTTGTCTTTTGAATTGAGCTCAACATAGTCTTTATTGATACCGGTTACGCAGTCAGTGACCACTGCCTTGACGGGCTGAAAGTGTATACTGCCCTGAGGTATCTTATTCGCCTCTTGCATTGCAACTAGCAGGGGTTCAAGCACATTTTTATGGTCGTCACATACCACGGCAAGCATGTATTCGCCCTCATGCGACTTTACTGAGATGATATATGAGGGAGCCAGTTTGCATTCCTCTTCCTCAACCCTAGCTGAGCAGTGCAGGGGCAAAAGCACGTTATCTTTCTTCATCGCAAGGCAATATAACAATAACTGACCTGCGATTTATTCAAAGGTATAAAACTATGAATATATGGATCCTGCATAATTTTTGCTGGTAATTGGAAATCTTTCCTCAGAACTATGAAAGAGTAGCGATCTAAATGGCTGTAGATTAGCGGGGTTTGTGCATTTTTTTCGGTTTATCGAAAATTTATTGCAGTAAGATTGGCACATATTAGAGCTGAAAAATCTCGAATTTGTCAGCTGATGCACTCAAAATATGATTAATGTAACCATTATATATTCCTATCAAATAGGAATTTATTGACACAATTGCAAGTCGATAAGGAAACGTTACAATTTTTAGTCAAGCGAAGAGCAATGCTCCGATTGCTGTCTATCCTGATCAAGCAAAAGGGGAATGCACTTCCTACTCGTATACTACTCCAGAAGTTAGGTGCTAATAACCTTCACCATGTAATATTGCAGGCAGAAAAGGAAGGTTATATCAAACGCGAAAGAGTCAAGCCACACGGAAAGGGCAATTATCCAGTCTATAACCACTTGACACCAAAGGGAAGACGGCTAGCTGAGCTAAACAAGAAATTGCAATGCTAGACATAAGAGATAAGAAAGTTATCCACTAGTACATCTTAATTTATAAAACGGCAGGGAGTTATTTTGTACGTGAATGGGTAGCAGAAGAAGAAAAACTCTCGTAAGGCCTGCAAGAAAGTCGCGCAGAGTGGATGGTAGATGTCCCAAATGCACCACCATAGTGAAGTTCAATGTCTCCGGGCCAGTTGGCGACGAGATTTATGAATGCACCGGGTGTATGTCCAAATTCCACATAAGTGAGTTGTAAATCCTGTTAACGTTAAACGCTTGGAAAAAGTCCGGCCAGCCAAAGCAAAAAAAATTATTGCTACTCATTTGATTGTACGCCTAAACGATATTTCATGCTCGTGCTCTAGCTGAATAGTAGTATGGGTTATATCGTACCGCTCAGCCAACACAGTGTTTATTACAGATAAGAGCTTGCTTGATTCGCTTAGCATCTGGTCGCGGACTACCACATGGCCACTTAGTGCGTCCATACCAGTCGATATTGTCCAGACGTGCAGATCATGGACATCTACCACGCCGTCCAGCTCCTTGAGGGTTGCTGTTATTTCTCTCATATCAAGCTCTGACGGGGCGCCCTCTAGCAATATATGGGTGCTACTTCTCACTATAGAGTAAGCACTTCTTGCCACCAGGCCTGCTATCAGAAAGCCGACAAGTGGATCTACTACGGTGATGCCAGTATTAAGAACAATAAAGCCGGTAATAATAACCGCGACAGATGATATTGTGTTGTAGACAACATGGATGAATGCACTGTGAATGTTGATACTCCTGCGGGCATGGTGCTTTAGCAGGAACATCACTGTTAGGTTGCCTGCAAGACCAATACTTGCGGTCAGTAGCATCAATGGTGCATCTATTATGCGCGGCGACATAACCCGGGAAAACGCCTCGTACAACACCCATAATGAAATTCCCGCGAGCGCTACACCGTTTGCAAGTGCAGCCATCACTTCGGCTCTATGGTAGCCAAACGTCATAGCTCCATAATGGCTTTTTGTCGCCATTGTTATTGCAAAAAGACTTAGTCCAATTGCCATCACATCAGTGAACATATGCACTGCGTCGCTCACAAGCGAAATGCTATCGCTTAAAATTCCACCTACAACTTCGACAATCGCTATTGCGGCAATGACTGCAAATGACAACATCAGCATACTCTTGGGCCGCAGCAAGCTATTTCCCAATGTAGATGGTCTATATATGCTGCTTTTCGGTATTTACAGATTGTTTTAGCTTAGTGGGCAAGCGCCACCCGCTCAGGGTTCTTGTATTTCACAACCTGCGAAGCTCCTTCTTTTGGGTAGATGCCATAAATAAGGGGAGCTTTGGCCACAGTAGAGTCCTTCAGGGTGACCATGATTATCTGGCTACCCTTTGAGCGCTCGAGAAGTATTTTTGACAGTCTATCAGTATTCTCAGCATCAAGATGTGCGTCTATTTCGTCCATCAAATAAAATGGCGAGGGTTTGAGCGACTGGAGAGCAAGCAAGAACACAGTGGCAGCAATCGTCTTTTCGCCGCCCGACAGCGTGGTTGATTCACGTGGAACAGTCTTGCCAGGGAACCGTACCAGCAGCATCACGCCGCTTGAAAAAATATCTTCAGAGTTTTCGATCTCGAGCCATGCCAAGCCTCCTGTCATTTTCTCAAATGTTGTGCGTATATCGCTGTCAACCTTCTGAAAGGCCTCCAAGAAGAGCTTCTCTTTTTCTTCTACTATCTGTTCAATGAACGAAACGATGGAATTACGCTCACTTTCAAGCTGATTGCGCCTAGTTGACATGCCGCGGTAGCCATCCACCACCTGTATATACGCCTCATCTGCGCGGAGATTGATCCTTGACTTGATCGCCTCGTATTCATCATTCAACTCTTTGATAGATGTTTCGACATCCATCTCATCAAGGAGATCCTTATAGCCAAGCCGTAGAAGATCACTAATCTGGCGTGATTCCTCAGCAGTCAAGTCTGTAATGTCTTTTCGAAGCAATGCAGACTCCCTCTCTATTGAGTTGTACTGTTTTGACATTTTGCGCTCGCTCTCTGAGAGCGCCTTTATCTTGCGCTCAAATTCTTGCAGTACGCTATAGGCGCTGCCCGAAGAAGAGATTATTTGCTGTTCCTGATCTCTTAGTCCTTTGAGCTCCGCCTCAAGTGATTGCGAATTTCTATACATCTCTTCTATCTGGCGTTTGCGTTCCTCCAGTTCAAGGGAAAGGTGTTCATCCTCTTGGTTCATCTCAGCAAGATGTTGTATATCAAGTTCCAGTTTGGCTTCAAGTCCTCCGAGCATAGATATTGTCTGACCAAGCTCAATATTGGCTGCATCTATTGCCTTTACTATTTGGTTATGTGCCAAGTTTTTGTCAGCAAGCTCGTATTTGCTCGAGGGTTCTTCATTTATGCTTTGTAGCCTTGACGATAGCTTTTCCACGACAGGTGCAAGGATGGTAAGCCTTCTTGAATATTTCTTAAGCTCTATCGTAAGCAAGTCGATTTCTGGTTGGAGAGTTTGGTTATCTAAGATGAGCCCTGCGACGGACTTTTCTTTTTCTTCTAATGATTCTTTTTCTCTAGTGATGCTTCTCCGGATATCTTTGGTAAGAAGCTCTAGTTGAACTCTCTCGGAATCGCTGGCGGTTATCCGCTTGGAAATATCCTGGAGCGTCATGTTTTTCTCCTCAATCAGTTTCGAGAGCTTTACTATCATTGTATGGAGATTTCCCACCGACTCGCCAAAAAGTATCGCCTTTGTCATATCAGTTATCCTTCCTCCAAAGTCGACCGACATCGAACCTCCAGGTGGTTCGAACTGCTCGCCATCAGATGACACTGTCCTATAGCCCTTCCTTGATAGTATGAATGCTGTATAGGAATTTCTTACAAGTAATATGTCCAGAAAAAGGAATTCTGATAATTTGTCATAGTCAGAGTGTACAAACTCAGACAACCTTCCGATTACATTGACATCATCGCGAGGCATATCCTTCCTCTCCTTAGAGGATCTTACTGCATCAAGCGGTATTATTCTAAGACGTGGAAGCTTCCGCTCCTTGGCATAGGCGGCCATCATTATCATAGACCTGACGTCATTCACTACAAAGGCCTTCATCCATTCAGAGCCTGCGGCAAGCACAGGCCGCTCGTACGACTTGTCCCATCTAATTAAATCATATACAAGACCGCAGATGCTGAACTTGTCTTTTTCTTTCATCAATTCGGCAATAGCAAGATCCTCATTCATGGCGTTCTTTGCTATAGTGGCCCGTTCCTCAAATTTGTTCACAAGACTCTCTGCCCGCACCAGTAGGCTGGCCGAGCCGGCCAGTTCTTTTTCAAGATTTGTTTTCGTGTCTGCAAGTTGGGATGAAAGCCTGATGGCATCATGCAGTTTTATGCCATCAGACTGAAGTGACCTTTCAAGTTGTTCTATGCGGCTTTTTGTAGCTAAAATTTCTGACTGAAGCAAATTGATGGCTGAATCGTTAGAGTTCTTCTTGTAATTGATAGTCTTGATTTTTTCTTCGGCCCTAGCTTCAGCGAGGTGGATCCGATCCTTTAGCGATTTCATCTTTGCAAGCCTCTTTTCCATTGTGTCCCGGAAAGCTGAGTATCTAGCGACGTTGCCGGTTATCTTTTCAATTTCATTGTTGATTGCATCAAGCTTGATCCTGAGGTTTGGGACGATTGCCTTCCTCTGCTCTATTTCTTTCTGTAATCTGTCAACCTCAGAGCGCAAGCTTTCTATGCGCTGAACTGCAGCTTGCTTGCTCTTGTGAATAGAGGGTAGCCTCCTTTCTATGTCAGCCCTTCGCCGCTCAGATTCATTTAATATAGCCCTGGTTCGCTCCGACTCATGGACGATCCCGGATATTCTCATCGCAACTTGCGCCTTAACTCGACTAGCAGCGTCGATCTGTTGAATGAACCTTGACTTTTCGGCTTCGAACTTTTCGATCTCTAGCTCCGCCTTCTCCAGTAGTTTTGAGAAGTACGACAACTGTTGGTTGTTTGATTCAACGATCTGAGTGCTTGTAGTTAGCTTGTACCTCAGGTTTCGTACTGTGTTGGATATCTGTACAGCTTTGAACCTTTTGAGTTCTGTGTTAAGCTGGTCATACCTCAGCTGTTCATTTCTCTCTATCTCAAGCTCATCTATGCGCTTTCGGATCTCGCCCATCCTTGCAAATGCAACATCAAGCCTCCTATCGGCCTCATCTAGCTGCTTGAGAGCCTCGGCTTTCTTTTCGTCAAAGTATGATAGGCCGACTACATCCTCTATTATCCTTCTGCGCTCTTCGGAATTTAGTTCGGAAATTCTAGTAATCATGCCCTGCTGTACAATGTTCAGCTTGTTTGGAGCCGCCAGCACTACTTCAAGGAGCTCCATCATGGCGGTCTTAGTCACCTTCTTGTCATCAAGCCAATACTGGCTCTCACCATTCTGACCCTCAATTCCACGCGTCAAAGTAACTGTGTCAGAATCTATAGGTATACCTCTGTCAGTATTGTCAAACGTCAGGCTAACGCGGATAAGGCGGTGGTTGTTATTATGGCTGTCATGGAACAGCGACTGGAATTTATCTACCCTCAGAGTTTTGGGACTGTTCTCACCTATTGCAAACATGATTGCATCAAGAATGTTAGACTTGCCTGAGCCATTTGGACCAGTTATAGCAACTAATCCCTTCTCAAAATGCACTGCAGTATTCTTGAAACCAAATGACTTGAAGCCATAAACTTCCAGCTTTTTAATGTGCACCAAAGATAGCTATCTGATTAGTTTTCATAGGTGCTAATTATACGTTGTCGCGCTCAATTCATCTCTTTTTAGTAAAATATTTTTCGCATTCACATCGTTGCAGAAAAGGCTACACAATAATACTATATAGCTGCTACCGGTTCTGTTTACGGCAGGCATATTTCTATTTATGTAATAGCAAGCTTTGCTATCAGAACCACATTATAGTTAAATCTTGGACGATTTTCTTACAGGCCTCTTTGAGAATTCTTCAAAAATTTGATCTGGATGATAACAAGGCTCCTAATCTAGATGAACATCAAAAGAAACTTCCTCTGTAGGGAGGCTTCTTGCTACATAGCAACTACAATGTCTTTTATGATAGAACTATTGGTTACAGGGACTATCCAGAAAAAATTGTGCCTGAGCTTACAACTACACTATTTCCAAAGTAGATGAATTGACTGTCTCATCTTATGGTAAAACTCAACTTTCCCATGTAATGTCGCTAGTGAACAAAAAACCTATTGGTGTTCCAGTCACAATATATTTGGAGGAGAAGTATGAGAAACTAAATTGTCAAACAAACTGCCCCAGAGACAAAAGAATATCAATAGATAAAAAAGATGTGAAAAGCAACAATCCTATCGTTCCTTTTTGCCTTCGACAAATTCCAAGAAGTTTGATTTGGCTACAGAATAGGGCAGCTGCACCGGCGGATGCTTGAAGCAGTAAGCCGATACGCTGTCAAGTGGCCCGGAAATACCTCTGTCAAGTGCAATCTTGGTTGCCCTCACCGCGTCTATCATTACACCTGCGCTGTTGTATGCATCAACCACTTTTAGTTTGAGGTCAAGCTCGACAGGGATATTGCCAAAATACCTCCCTTTCATGGATATATAGCACACTTTGTCATTATCCAAGAACGGCACAAAGTCTGATGGTCCAATCCTCATCGGTATTTCATAAGGTGCCATTGCAGCAACTGCGCTTGTCTTGCTAACCCTTTTGTCCTCTAGCCTCTCCTCGTCCAGCATGTTGTAAAAGTCCATGTCGCCTCCGATGTTTAGCTGGTAGGTCTGGTCTACCGTTACTCCGCGGTCTACAAAGAGCTTCACCAGTGTTTTATGAACGACGGTGGCGCCAAGCTGGCTCATAACGTCGTCGCCAGCACACGGTAATTTACGATCTTTAAATGCCTGCTGCCATTTCGAGTTTGATGCTATAAATACAGGGATTGCATTGATAAAGGCACAACCTGCATCAAGGCAGGCTTCAGCATAATACCTCGTTCCCTGCCTGCTTCCAACAGGCAGATAATTGAGAAGAATTTCAGCGCCGCTATCTTTTAGGACCTTGGTCACATTTGCAGTAGGTTTATCAGAGACCTGAACTTTTCCGCGGTAGTGCCTCCCCAAACCGTCTAGAATTTCTCCTTTTTCAACAATTACCTTCGACTCCTCCACGCTGGCTATCTTCACTGTATTGTTTGGCTCTGCAAAAATTGCGTCAGATAGATCTTTTCCTACTTTTGAATCAATAACGTCAAATGCTGCCACAAATTCAATATCTCGTGGTTCATATCCTCTCAGATTGATGGCAGTAAGCCCAATTGAATCATTTGACTTACCGTTGCCACTTGAGTCATAATACTTTGTACCCTGTATTAATGCAGAAGCACAGTTTCCAACACCGGCTAGTGCAACCTTGATTTTTTTAGACATATCCTACAGAATAAAAAAGAAGATCTTTGTATTTATCAGACTCTATACATCGACTAGGAAGATTACCTTATACGATCAAACTGAACATCACATCAGTTGGATTATATTCTTGATTTTTATTATAGAATCAACTTAAAATCAAAAGTAGAATTTTTGGCAAACCCAATTATAGTTTCTATCTGCACTAATCCAGCAGACCTTGATTCCCGATGCTTTGGTATGGCTGTCCACAGTTTTGATTCTAGCACTTTCAACATACTCAATCAGATCGGTTATCTTTATTTACAGAGTTGCAAGAACGAGAACAAACAACAACTTACACATGATGCCAAAAGTTGGCACCAATAATCGATCAACAGCTTGTAAGATTGTGTCAGTTTACGAACAGGGCGTTATTGCTGATGGCTGCTGAGATGTTGAGGTTATTAACAGGACCTCTGGTCAATGGATTGACGCTGGATATCCATTCATCTCAATATTTGTAGCAACCCACAATGAATCTCTTGTTATCGAAAGACTCTTGAAATCCTTTGTCGCCCTTAGTTATCCTACTGATCGATTCGAAATCATAATTGTAGATGACTCTACTGATAATACATATCGAAAAATACAGGCTATGTCGTCTGATCTATGGAGTCTTAAGGTATTTCATAGGGACAACAGGGCAGGCTGGAAGGGAGGAGCATAAAATGTTGACCTTCAAGCCATGGACAAGGGAGCATCTAATGTATTGATACTTGACGCAGACAATATTTTGGTAGCGGATACCGTGAAAGATTTGTATCACGATTCATAGAAGAGCAGTCCTCTTACAAGGAGAAGAGAGCCTCAGTATTAGCAATACAGGGCTTCCCTATTTCAAAGAGTAACCCAGAAGCCGATAATGAAGTGGGGACTAAGACAAAGTGGGGCAACTGGATCGCACGAGCCATCGACTTTCGATTTTCTCAAAGAAATATGATCGAATTTACGGCAAAAGATTTCCTAAATCTTCCAGTGCAGATAACCGGGAGTCTTTGGTAAGAGCAGATGTAATTAAATCTGTCAAATTCTCTAATGACCTTTGCGAGGATTGGGAGTTGACAGTAGATCTGTACTGCGCCCAACCCTCATCATTATTATCATTAACAAAAACAGACGGAATAAGATCTGAGAATAATACTGAACGAATTCGCAATCAGCCTCCCAAAAGGACCTTTTCTGAGCCTGTTGCTGTCTCGTCAAGACCAAAAATAATATTTAATCAAGAACTAGTTTCTTACTGCGAGGCTACTACAGATCTCGCAGCCTACTTTAGGCAAAGGATGAGGGTTAGCGAGGGCCACACCAGAGGCTTTAGAAGAGGAATGAGTCGCATAGCAGAAAGCAAGATACTTTCACTTGTCGACAAGATGGAATTATTTTTAAACGGTCTACAGTATGCAAAGTTCATTTTTGTTTTAGGTATTGGAATAATCAATTTGATATTACTTCTTATCTCACTATCAAGTAGTTACGGCTATAGCCAGCAGTTGACAAATATGTTTTGGATATCGTATTCATTGCAGGCAGCGAATCTGGCTGTAGCTCTGGCATGTATTATATTAGCAACAAAGATTTGTCGACCCGTAAGGAGATATGACATCAAAGATGTATTAAGCTTAGTGGCACCTTCTGTGATCACTACGCCTGCATTTGTAATAGGCTCGCTACGGGGCTTTTTCCGAGCTAAGGGGACGTTCTACAGAACACGCAGAAATTTACCGGAGGAATCAAAGCTTAGCAAACCTGGAATCCTTTCAGAGTCTACTGCTAGTTTTCATCTTCTCCAGGTTGATAGTGCCAGTATCTATACAATTTCAAGGTGGTCGTTGGAGATCTTACTTGTTGCTAATTGTGGTGGTGGTGGTGCAGTAGTTGAAGAAGTAGGATTATAACAAATCAGTATTAGAGTAGAGAAATAGAAGGAAAAAGAATAGCGTGATGCAACGAGGATATATTGTCTTGATTGTAGGTGGGACATTGTTTTTAATAGGAATAATATAGTAGCTGCTTTATGGGTTGGTCAATTTGCTGGCATGCCCTACAATAAAAAAATCTCATCAACTAATTCTCGAAAGTGTTTGTCAACTCGGCAGAACCAACGTCCCGGAAAACAGATGTCTCAAGATCAATAACTGTAGCCATAAATATCAAAGCCTAAAGGAGAAGAAGAGGGGAGAAATGGTGGCTATAACAATAGAGGGTTACCAGAAGAGGAATTTAGGATGAGACTAACCAAACTTTCAAAGATTCATCTGTAAGTGTTGCATGCGCCATTGTGCGATTTTAATAAGCGAATTATACCAATTGGAGAAATCTACATGGAATATGTATGCAGAGAGGGCGAGGGCGATTTACACCATTTGTACAAGTATCGAAATTTTGGAGTTAGGAAAAGAGATAATGTCAGGGCGTGTGATCAAACTTTTGTTGCTGATATTATCATCACAGGGTTTCTTGCAACCATCATTGTGCCCGTTGTGACCTTGCGCGCCTTAGAGATTATAACTTGGGTGATATCTATTTCCTTCAGTTCTAGCTCATTAACTGCTGCAAGCGCCTGATACATGGTCTCAATAACTATAGTGTCGACGACAATCCTGCCTCCCTTTTTCAGTCTTCCTACAGCAAGTTCAATCACCTGTTTCGTGTCGCCCCACGTGCCACCCACTATTACTGCATCGACTTCCGATAACTTTGGTAAGATATCTTGGGCTTTCCCCAGTATGACTTCTTCTGCCATGACTCCAAATTTCTGTAGATTTTTTTTCGTCAGCTCGACTGCCTTTTCGTCAAAGTCAATGGCATATACTTTGCCATTTGTCTGCAGGCATAATTCTACTGTGATGCTTCCGCTGCCGCAGCCAACATCTATTGCTGAATGGCCCTCTTTGAGACGTAGCTTGCTTATCGCTATTGTACGAATGTCCTCCTTTGTTATGGGCACTTCCTCTGTCCGTTCGAAAAGCTCGTCAGGGATGCCCGGAGTGCGGTAGTCCCATAATAGCAACTTGCTGTAACGGATAAACGCTAATGGTATTTAACTTACAATGGAGGACTGGTGAAGTGCTGTATAGACCATTATCATGAACGTCAACAGCAGAAAGATGAACGGTATAATGCCCTCTGTTGCAATTTTTTTACGCTTGTCCCTTGGCACATTCTTAGCTATTCGCCTGCCAATTCCAAGTGAGGTAAAATAGAATATCATTCCGACGAGTAGGGCTGTGGCAATTGATGTGTATTGATCGGACTCAACTGGTATGGCAATGCCGGCGACTATGCCTGCGGCCATACCCACTAGAGCACGCATGTAGTAGAGTCTTTCAAATATGTCCAATATCGCTTTTTGTGGTTAAAGTGGAGCCAGTAAAATGCCTTGCGGCTGTGTTGTCTGATATCCATATCATAATCTTCTTGTCTCAATAAGTAGAAAAAGAAGGAGTATATTAATAATGTTAATAGTAAGTAATAATCGAATTTATGTCTAACTATTTCAGTTGTTTAATATTTGTGGAATGCTATTACTATCTTTCGTCATGGAGTTATCCAGCATTGAACTGCGGTACCTAGTCAATGAGATTAGAAGCAGGGCCATTAATAGCTCCTCAGGCTATTATATAAGCAGCATCAATGCCATAACGAAGAATTCACTCTTTCTCAGGCTCCACCACCCCATGCAAGAAGATATCATGTTTGTCCTCTCAACAAGA
The DNA here is from genome assembly GCA_046732455.1 of Thermoproteota archaeon. Classification (GTDB taxonomy): domain Archaea; phylum Thermoproteota; class Nitrososphaeria; order Nitrososphaerales; family Nitrososphaeraceae; genus Nitrososphaera. The sequence goes on from JBKPNF010000173.1 coordinate 11,592, forward strand.
GGCATTTGGATCACAAGGTTAAAGTTCAAACCCGTGGGGGAGGAGAAAAACACTCTTGAGAACATTGCTCAGAAAGAGCTTGAGCGCGCCAAATTGGAAACAATAGAGCAGGCTGGAAGCGAGCGTATTGTCTCACTAAGATTTAGACAGCCAGATGGAAAGATAAGAGTTGTCATCGGCGAGTTCTTTGGTGATGGCAACATCATAATTTGCGGCGAGAATATGCAGATAGTTGCTATTCTCAATCCAATACAAGTAAGACATAGAACTCTCAGTGTTGGTCTGCGCTATGCCTACCCACCGGCAAGAGGCGTCGATGTCTTTGATATTACACTTGACCAGATGGTCTCACTGAGGGACGGAGCAAAGAACCTTGATGTGCTAAGGTGGATCGGCCGCAACATCTCCATGCCAAAGAAATTTGTCGAAGAAGTTATCAATCGTGCTGATATCGAAGTTGACAAACAGGCTGGGCAACTATCGGACCACGAAGTAAGCAAGATTCACGAAACTGTCAAAAACATCGTAAATGAGGTCTGCTCTGGCGGCAAGAGCCACGAACCCATTGTAATCATGCAAAATGATAAGCCGCAGGAAGCACTGCCAATAATAACACGAGAAGCAGCTGCTGCGAAGACGATGAAGAACAATAACATCAAAAAAGTTGCATCGTATATGGATGCAGTCGATGAAGTGCTGAGCAGCGAAATCATGGACATAGGCCGCAGCAGCAGGACGGTCGAGCTAGACAAGCAGATCACAGTACTTGAGCATGACCTAGAAGAGCAGAACAAGGCCAAAGAAACTGTAATCCAAAAGGCTGCTGATATACGTAAGCTGGCCAGTGAATTAATGGCGTTTTCATACAAAGGGACTGACGAAATCTCGGACCTGCTTGCAGCCAACTCTGCATCATTAGTCACGGAAAAGGGCATCAAATACATTAAGATAGCAGACGAGCAGGTGGAAATGCAGCCAAGCCTTGCCAAGGTAAGCTCGATGCTTTTTGCAAGGGCAAAAGAAATGGAGCGGGGTAACGCATCCATAGAAGAAGCTCGTGCGAAAATTCTTGTGCAGATTGAAAAATTAAGGACTGAGACTGCAGCCATCCACAGAAAAGTCATTGTAAAAGAACAGATCTCTAGGGAGTGGTACGAGCGCTACCGATGGTTCATCACAACTGACGGCCTCCTGGCGATTGGCGGCCGTGATGCCTCATCCAATTCTGCATTAATACGTAAGCATCTGACAGAGCACGACATTGTTTTTCATGCAGAAGTTCACGGCTCACCATTTTTTATCATAAAGAATGCTGCTGTTTCTTTTGCAGCAACCCAAGAAGGCACGATCGATTCATCATTGTATCAGGTTGCACAGGCTACTATCTCATTTAGCAGGGCATGGAAGGACGGGCTCTCCAGCGCCGACGCATATTGGGTCATGCCAGAGCAGGTGAAAAAGGGAGCACCAACAGGGCAGTTCTTACCAAAGGGCTCGTTTGTAATAGAGGGCAAACGCAATTACCTCAAAGGGGTAGAACTAAGGCTTGCAATTGGCATCATACAATTGAGTAATAACAAAGAAACGCTTCTATGCGGACCAGAAGAAGCAATAAAAAAACACTCAATCTTTTATGCCGTGCTCCTGCAGGGTGGTATGGATCCAATGAATGCTGCAAAGAAGATCAAGTCAGAATTTGTAAGGATAGCGGAAGACAACATCAAAATTGCAGAATCAATCAAGTACATCAGCCTTGACGACTTTGTAAGAGCGTTGCCAGCAGGGCAGTGCCGGCTATCTTTCACTGCAAGGGGTCAGCAGCAACTGCAAGGGCTACCAACTCCATCAGTGGCTGTAGAATCAGGCGATAAATAATAGGCTAGATCATAAGATCAAAGAGTGTGAAGATAAGTAGGGTCGCGTAGTGGGATCTGAGAGCATATCAAAAGACTGCGTGAATTTTTTTACAACGAAGTAGTCGTTAGCATAGAAAAGAAAAAAAGGAGAAAGAGATGATCGAATCCGATGAATGGCTATATTATATTTAAATAACAGGATCTTCTTCTAGCCGAAATCAGATAAGTAATTAAAGGCAGAAATTCGAATATTTTTCGTGGTAAAAAAGCCGGTCAGAGAACATACTGATGCAAATATGACTACGAGGGTGCTTGTCAGGGACATCATGAACAGTCCAGTTATTTCTGCATCTCCTATTGACACCATACATGACATTGCAAAAAAGATGAAAGACGAAAATATTGGAAGCATCATCATAATGGAAAAGGACAAGCCGGTTGGGATCGTCACAGATTGGGACATTGTTTCTAAAGCCTTAGTCAATGACACCAAGCCAAGCCAGATAAAATCAAAAGAGGTAATGAAAGAGCTCTATACAATAGAAAGTGAGGAGAGCATTACAGAGGCCGCGCGGCTACTCCGAAAACACAACATCAAACGTCTTGGCGTGGTCTACAAGAACAGACTTGTTGGTATTATATCCTCTTCAGATGTCATTGCAGTAACTCCTGATCTTGTAGAAATAGTATCTGAAAAAGCAACTATCATTAGGGGAGAGCTTGGGATAGCTCGCGCTGCCAGCAACATATCAGGGTATTGCGACGAATGCGGCGAGTGGTCGGACCTATTGCAATATGACGAGGGTACATTCATCTGTGAAGTGTGCAGGGGCGATTCGTCAAATGCAGAAGGCGCCTAGTGTAACTTTTCTTGCCGATGCTATGCTGGGAGGCATCGCCCGCAAGCTGCGCATTTTTGGCTTTGATACACTATACAATGCGCAGGCACATGACGACGAAATCTTAAAGATAGGCATGGAGCAGGACAGAGTCATCCTGACTGCTGACAAGGAGCTCTTCAAGCGGATAATCAAGACTGGTGCAAGCGGCGTGCTGGTAAGTGGGGATGGAAGTGAGTTTGAAGACTTGGTACAAATTCTTAGAAAGAGCAGAATAAAGTCTATCAATATGGACGGTATCGGCTCGCGCTGCGCACTATGCAATGAGTCCTTGGAGGAAAGGACATCAGATCATGTGAAAAAAAATGATGATCGTAATAATGAGAATATTGTATTACCAGACAGGGTTATAGCATGCCATAACCAGTTTTTCCAATGTACTGGCTGCGGCAAGGTATACTGGCGTGGCAGCCATCTCAAGCGCATAACAACTCTTGTCCGAAACCTAGATGCAGAGCTTGTTGGAAGGGCTTGTGCCAAAACTACTGCTTCATGCTAGAGATAGTTCTGCGTCAAAAGATTAAAATTCCGTGAGAAGGCGGAACACAATCAAATGAGCTCAAATTCTGCTTTAGAGCACATGATCAGTAAGGTTTTAGTTCAAAAGGAAGCTGAATTCATTTCTGAGATAGATTCTGCTTATCAAGAGTCGCTTGACAACCTTGAATCTTCTCGAGGAGAGCTGGAAGCTGAGCGCACAAAGATAGTCGAGGCTGCAAGAAAGCAGGCAGAGAACCTTAGGCGTCAGATCATTGGATCAGCAAGGCTTGCAGCCCGCAACCAAGAGCTTCTGACAATTGAAAATGCTGCAAATAAAGCCTTTGAAGAGGCTAGGAAAAAGCTGCAGGCTTCAAGTACCAAGGATAGCTACAAAGAGTTGTTGAAGCACATGGTTGAAGAAAGCATCTCAGCTGTTGGAGGATCGAATGCAGTTACTATAGAGTGCAACAAAAACGACGCTGAGGTCGTAAGGAAGATAGTGTCTGACTTGCAGGACAGCAGCAAGGTGCAGCAAGCAAGTGTGTCTGACCAACACATTGACGTGCTTGGAGGCATTAGAATAAAATCGGCAGATGGCACGATGACATATGACAACACTCTGGATTCCCGCATTGAACGACTCAAACCTTTAATAAGGAAAAACATTGCCCAGATGTTAAGAGGAGTGGCATAAAGATTGGTAGCAAAAGGGAGGATTGTTTGGGTCAGTGGACCAGCAGTTAGGGCAGATGGCATGTCTACTGCAAAAATGTACGAAACTGTAGAGGTGGGCGAATCAAAGCTGATCGGCGAAGTAATCAGATTAACTGGCGACATTGCATTTATCCAGGTATATGAGTCAACATCCGGCCTAAAGCCAGGGGAGCCTGTCACGGGCACTGGCCAGCCGCTCTCAGTGCTACTGGGTCCTGGAATCATTGGCAAGATCTATGACGGTATTCAACGGCCATTGGATGAGATTGCAGCCAAATCAGGTGCCTACATTGGCAGAGGCGTGCTGACAAGCCCAGTTGACATGAAAAAGAAATATACGTTCAAGCCCGCTGTGAAAAAAGACGATCAAGTAGGCCCTGGATCGATCTTGGGAACAGTGGAAGAAACACCTCTTTTGACTCACAGCATCTTAGTTCCGCCAAACCACCCAGGCGGCAAGATAACCGATATTGCAAGCGAGGGCGACTATGACATTGAGCATATAATTGCAACCACCGAAAAAGGTGGTGGTGAAAGAGCTCAGCTAAAAATGTATCACAAGTGGCCGGTAAGAAAGCCAAGGCCGTATGCCGAGCGCTATGACCCAACAGTCCCGCTGGTTACAGGTCAGCGAGTGATCGACACTTACTTCCCGATTGCAAAGGGTGGAACAGGCGCAATCCCAGGTGGCTTTGGTACAGGCAAAACCGTGACATTGCACCAAATCGCCAAGTGGGCAGACTCTAAGGTAGTCGTATACATTGGCTGCGGCGAACGCGGCAACGAAATGACAGAAGTGCTTGTAGAGTTCCCGCACCTCATTGACCCCCGCTCTGGCCGGCCGCTCATGGAGAGGACGGTGCTTGTAGCCAATACAAGTAACATGCCGGTGGCTGCAAGGGAAGCATCTATCTACACAGGCGTGACGGTGGCAGAGTACTACCGCGACATGGGTTACGATGTCGTGCTCGTAGCTGACTCAACGAGTAGATGGGCTGAAGCGCTCCGCGAAATGTCGGGACGTCTTGAAGAAATGCCTGCAGAGGAAGGCTACCCTTCGTACCTGGCATCAAGGCTGGCAGAATTTTACGAAAGAGCAGGTAGAGTAAGAGCGCTGGGGTCTCCAGAGAGAGCAGGGTCTGTCACTCTGGTAGGCGCAGTTTCGCCATCAGGTGCAGATTTTACCGAGCCAGTGACGACACACACTATCAGGTTCATCAAGACCTTCTGGGCGCTTGATACAAGGCTTGCATATTCAAGGCACTATCCGTCGATCAACTGGATGCAATCGTATTCAGGCTATCTGGAGGACGTGAGGAAGTGGTGGAAGGAGAATGTGACAGGCGAATGGTATGATCTCAGGGCAGAGTCATACCATGTACTTCAGAGAGAAGACACTCTTAAGGAAATCGTCAGGTTGCTCGGCCCTGAGGCGCTGCCAGACGAAGAAAAGCTAGTGCTTGAAGTCGCGCGCATGGTCAAAATTGGCATTTTGCAGCAGAACTCTTTCGACAAGATAGACACGTATTGTAGCCCTCAAAAACAGGTCAAGATGGTGGGATTGATGGTCAAGTTCTATAGGGAGGCTCAGAAGGCACTGAAGGCAGGTATCCCGCTTGCAGATATTAGAGCAATGCCGATAATTCCAGCTTTACTGAAATCAAAATTTGAGATACCAGAGGATCAGCTTAACAAATTTGACGAGCTAGACAAGCAGATAAACGAACAATTTCACAAGGCCACAGCCGCAAGTGGAGGAGGAGGAGAGAGTGTAACAGCAATGACAGAGAAGAAGGAAGCGGAGGTAGTCGCCTGAGATGACAACCACATCTTTTGGAATAGAATACACAAAAGTAGCCGAGCTCAAAGGTCCGCTGATGATAATTGACGGCGTCACCAAGGTATCGTTTGATGAGCTAGTCGAAATCGAAACTGTAGAT